>NZ_VOZS01000022.1:0-43266 GCF_013419675.1 Acinetobacter sp. YH12069
AGTTCTTTATCCGACATAGACACCAACATATCAAACCGTCCGCTTCGATAATCGCAAAAGCGCATATTCTAAAAGCGGACATTTTTACTTTGGAGAAACCGGACATTTCTACTTTGGGCTTACAAAAATTATTTCGTATAACGTGTATTATGTTAATTTTAGATAATATTAACGATGTGGGAACTATGAATGAAAATAATTAAAGGTATTGAGTAATGCAAGATATTGGCGATCTATATCCAAATGGTGAAGTTGAAAAGAAAGTAATTCAAAACTTTGCTAATACTCTAGGTGTAGAATTCCCACCTGAATATATTAAACTTATTTCACAACATGATGGATTTTTCCCCAAATTAGTAGCTTTGATTTTGTTGATACTAATGGAGAGCTAAATATTTCTTGTATTGCTGAATTTGGTGGATATATACATACGCCTCGAATAGAAGGTATGCAGTTCCCTGAAGGTGACGATGACTATAGTGGCAAGTTAATTGGATTTGGTATGACGCCTGGAGGCGACTTTATTTGCTTTGATTACAGATTTCCATGGATAAAAGATCAACCTAAAATTGTCTTAGTCCTACATGATGATTTCTATGATTATGGTGTAAATGAGGATAAGAGAAAAGTTCTTTATTTAGCTGATAGATTTGAATATTTTATAAATTCATTACATGAATATATTGAATATATTGAATATTAAAAGGTTTCAAAAGACTATTTTTTATTTAAAATGATGGCTGTTATAGAAAATGAAGAAGCCTAGACCGAAGATCTGGGCTTTAAATTTAAAAAATATATAAAAATTAAGTCTATAGTATCAATTTTTTCAACTTCGCATCACGTGTATTATGCTAATTTTAGAGAAAATCAAGAATCAGTTGGAATAATCAATGACATTAAAAGCGTTATATATAGAACTTTATTATGGAGAATATTCTTATTCAGAAAGGAGAAAAAAATTAATTGAATATATTGATAACAATGAAAATATTCCTGCTGAATTACTTGAACTATATCCTAATTATGAACCACTATTACTCAGTGTAATACAGATAAAAGATTCTGAATTTTCATCCAATTGTTTAGAAGCCGAAATATTGGCAGCTAAATTCTTTTTAGGTGTTTTAGCTGACTATAAAAATGGTAATTTAAGCCCTCTTAAGCTATGTAAAATTTTTAGTAATTTAGAAAAAGGGTTCCTTGATGCACCAAGAGGACTTGAAAATAACATAGCTTACTATCCCGAATGGATAGGTGACCTCTATGACGCTTGTGACTGGTGCGATGAAACATGGACAATCGAAAATTCACCTCATTTAATAGATGCTATACAGCATCAGATTAATGTCATTCATGGGTGGCTTTTGAAGCCTATTTAACATCATAGAGGTTATAAGAAATAAAAAACCAAGACCTAAGATCTAGGCTTTAAATTAAAGCGCACAAGTTAGATATGATTCTTTGTCCATTTTTCTGTGAGATTTTGCGTCCATACTCATAAGAATATACATCTATCCAACATTCATCCCATATTCGCATATTTTAAGATCAATAAAAAAGTACTTTTTCAGCATTCACATGCATTCTCTGCTGAATTTAGTGCGCATTAAACCCAATCATCAACATATATTTTTTCAAATCAATCAAAGACAAAACTAAATATTCTCAATATGATAAAAAATGCGTCAATTAAAGTTGAAGAACATGAATACCAAGACAACACCGATACTCGTTACAGGCGCCACAGGCTATATTGCCAGCTGGGTCATTAAAAATCTGCTTGAACAAGGACATACAGTTCACGCCACCGTACGCGATCTGAATAAGAAAAAAAGCTTTGCTCACTTAGAGAATATCGCAAACCAAAGTACTGGCACATTCAAACTGTTTGAAGCCAATTTACTTACACCGCATGCCTTTGATGAAGCCATGCAAGGCTGTGAAATTGTGATCCATATGGCATCCCCTTTTGTAGTGACCAACTATAAAGATGCAGTAAAAGATATTATTGAGCCTGCGGTAATAGGCACAGAAAATGTATTAAACAGCGTCAACCAAACAGAATCTGTAAAACGCGTGGTGGTGACATCCAGTATTGCTTCAACTTATGGCGATGCGATCGACATTAAGCAAACAGCAAATAACCAATTTGATGAGTCTCACTGGAACACCACCAGCTCTGAAACCCATCAGCCCTATCCATATTCAAAAGTCATGGCGGAGCGCAAAGCTTGGGATATGCAAAAAGCACAAAACCGCTGGGAACTGGTTTGTGTCAACCCAGCGCTGGTTCTTGGCCCTTCACTAACTGCGATGACCAAGTCTGGCAGCGTTGAAGTGCTTGAGCAGTTTGCTAACGGTATGACCCTCGCAGGTGTACCGCCGATGTGGAATGGCATTGTAGATGTCCGTGATGTTGCGGATGCACACTTGCAAGCAGCCTTTAACCCAAATGCAAAAGGCCGTTATATTATCAGCGGCGGCACGCTCAGCCTGCTGGAAATGGGCAAAATTCTGCGCCAGCACTTTGGTCCAAAATTCCCCTTCCCGCGCAACCAGTTGCCTAAAGCCGCATTTAAATTGTTTGGCCCTCTTGCAGGTTTCCCACGAAAGTTTGTTGAACTGAATATGGGTTACCCAATTTACTTTAATGCTGAAAAAAGTAAAAAAGAATTGGGCATTGAGTACCGAAATATTCAACAAAGTGTGGTTGAACATTTCCAACAACTCCTCGATGACGGTGTGGTTAAGCAATATATTCCGTAAATCATTCATTTGCAAAAAAGCCACCTGACGGTGGCTTTTTATATAAAAAAACTAAACTAACTTAGAAATCAAAAGTCACGCCAACTTTATAGGTACGTGGACCACCCACTAAGGCATAACCTGAGTTGAATGTACCTTCCCAATATTGCTCATCAGTCACGTTATCAACATTGGCTAAGAATGTAGTATTTACACCACCCAAATTGGTTTTATAACGCGCACCTAAATCTAAAATTGTATAGTCTGGCAGTTTAAGTGTATTGGTTTCATTTAAGTACTGTTCACTCACGTAGTTTGCACGCGCATTAACATTCAAACCATCCACATACGGCACTGCATAATCCAAACCGAGTGTTGCGGTAAAGTCAGGAATACCATACACCGAATTACCTTGCTTAGTTACACCATTTTTCACCGCTGCTTTGGTATATTCAGCATCGATATAAGCCAAACTACCCATCAGATTTAGACCTGTATAAATCTCTCCTGAAAATGCCCATTCCACGCCACGTGAACGTGTTTCTGCATCATCTGTGGTAATTTGATTGATTGTACTATTGGGTTGACCATCAGAATATGAAGATACCATGGTCGATGGTTTTTCAATTTGATAAAGGGCAAATGTATTCAACCAAGAACCTGCTTGATATTTTGCACCCAATTCATATTGCTTAGTTTGGAATGGCGCAAAGGTGACATTATTGTTGGCATCTGCAGCGTTATTCACCGTTACACCTTCAGAAAGACCTTCAACATAGTTTGCATAAATAGAAAGATTCTCACCAAATGGTTTAACCACAACACCTAAGCTTGGGGATATTTTATCGTCTTGATAGCCTGTATTTTTCTGTAAATTCTTTGTGTCGATATCTTGATAACGTGCACCAACAATAAATTGCAACTTATCATCTAACATTGAAATCTGATCAGATACCGTATAGCTAGTATATTTATTATCTAAATTCGGTTTAACCACTGGGTACGCAGAAGGCATCCCTACAGTCGTGTTAGGAGCATACAAATTAGTTGAATCAATATTCTCTTGCGTCGCTTTCACATGCTGATCTGTTTCTTTGGTCAAATAATCAGCTCGGACATTTATAGCATGTTTTATAGCACCCGTATTAAACTTATAATGAATACCTGTATTTGCTGATGTAATCGACTCAGATGACCCTGTACGATAGTACTGTGAAGTAGCATGACCATCAGCTTGCCCTACGATAAGACGCGTACCAAAAATGTGTCCGCTATAGGCCTTTTCAATATGCCCTACACCCGCATACACATTTAAATCAGGCGTGAATGCATATTCACCACTTAATCCTACAAACTCACTGTCAGTATGACCTTCTAAATTCCTAAAGTAATTGGTATCGCCTTTAGGTGCATCCAGCACACCATTATAGGTATGCTTATGCGCATCTGCCACGCCGAACGCCACCATCGCAGGTGATCCACCATTACGATCATCACGTACCGCATAGGCATCAAAATTCAGTTTCAATTTATCGGTTGTATAGTCTGCAGCAATTGCACCTGATGCATGTTTATCTTCCATGCCTTCAATAATGTGCTCACCTTGACCATAAGCACCATTCACACGTAGACCAAATTCTTTTTCAGCACCAAAACGTCGCGAAACGTCAAAACCTGATTGGTAAAACCCACCTTCTTCCATCGAAGCTGAAACTTGAGTTTTTTCTTTATCTGCACGCTTAGTTTTAGCGATGACCACACCACCGACCTCACCAGCAGGCGACATACCTGCAACCAAGGCATTCGGGCCTTTTAAAACCGTTACCGAATCTAGAAATTCAGTCGGTACGCGTCCATAAGGCGCCATACCGTACATACCATTGAGTGCAATGTCATCGTGATTGATGTCAAAGCCACGAATATTAAAGTTTTCGTTTAAATGACCTTGGTTTGTTGTGATACGAACACTCGCATCATTTCTCAGCACTTCACCCACGGTGGTCGCTTGCTGTTCTTCAATTAATTTTTCACTATATGCAGCAACGCTAAATGGCGTATCAACAATTTTTTTATTTCCCAAAGCACCAAGGTCTGTCTGCGCTTTCAACTTACCATTTGCAAGTTGCTTTTCTGCAGGTACCTCAACTTCAATTGTTTCAAGCACGGTTCGCTCTGCTGCATTTACTACTGCAGATGTGCCCACCCCTAAGATCGCGATTGAAATCGCACGGACTAAATGAGTTTTTGGAAAATTGATCATTGTTGAACGCTTAATTTATTTTAATAAGAATCATTATTATATTTAGAATAATTCTTAACTGCATCATGATTCCCGATGATAATATTTTTTAATGAAAAATATAAATATTCATTTTTTATAAATTATCGACAACACAAATGTAAATAATTGTTTATTATTAATTTTATAAAAAATAAAAACACAAACTGTGCATGTTAAATTAAAGTTCTCAGGCAAACAAATGATTAATTAATATACAAATAATTTGAATTTTTACATGCTTTATAACCTTTGAATAGATGTATCCATTTACATCCTACGATTATTCAAAAGTTAATAAGGCATTTTGGTTAGTGCCTTTTAGCCAAATTTAAGTCTCTTTTTTAATTTTTTAACAAAAAAAAAGCGACTCAAAAGAGCCGCTTTTTTCTAACCGAAGTTAAACTCAAATTATTGAGCTTGACCAGGTTGAGCCACTACAGTACGGCTACCAGAAATCGTAGCGAATACGCGACGGTTCATAGCACGGCCTTCTTTAGTGTTGTTGTCAGCGATCGGTTGATCCCACGCGAAACCTTGAGTAGATAAACGAGCTGGGTCAACGTTGTATTCGTTAACAAGTGAAGATTTAACAGAGTTAGCACGAGCTAGTGATAAACGTTCGTTTAGAGCACGTGGACCAGTGTTATCTGTGTGACCTTCGATGTTAGCTGTAGCATTAGGGTATTCGCCTAATTTTTCAGCTACTTTAGCGATTTCAGGTTTGTATTGATCTTTGATGTTTGATTTGTTTGTATCAAAGAACACACGAAGTTCCATGTTAAGATCTTCAGTCAACTCTTGAGGAGCTGGAGCAACAGGAGCAACAGGAGTTACAGGAGCAACTTCAACTACAGGAGCAGCAGGTTTCAAGTGACCGCCAAGAACTACGTTAAGACCAGCTAAAGCTGTGTAGTTCCAGAATTTTTCGTCAAAGTGGTAAGTACCACGTGCTTCTGTACGAAGAGATAAAGCATCGTTCAAACGGAAGAACGCACCAACACCAGCATTACCTAAAGTACCTTCAATATCTTCACCATCAGCAATAGAGCCTTCTGGCGAGTATTTATAATGACCAGCACCTAAAAGTACGTATGGCTTGATTTTGCTATCGTAGTTTTTAGTGATCAAGTCAGAAGTTGCATAGAAGTTACCAGCAATATTTTGAGCTTTATACTCAGCACCCGCACCAGCACCGTCTACATCACCTTTAACTTGGCTATATTCAGCTTCGAAACCTAACCAAGGAGTAAGTTCAACACCAAGTGCTGCACCAACAAATAAATCGTCCTGTAATTCTGGACCATCTGTTAGCTTGTCATTGTTGTGTTGAGTGTCTTGGAAAGTGTAACCAAGCATTAATGGGGTAACAGTTACGCCCGCGTTTGCAGCAGCTAAAGGAGCAGCTACGAGCATTGCTAATGCAATACGACTCATTTTCATGGATTTATCCTCCAGAGATAACAATTGTTGTTCAAGCTCAAGCCTAAATTTTCGACTACCCTGAGATAGGCTTTCTTATACCCCAGTTTTTTTTTAAGCTATTTACGCTGAATCATACAAACACTTTATTCTTTTTCCAAGTGCTTGATTAATCTAATCAAGTAAATTATTGACAAAATTACTTACAATTTCCGTTGTAATTCGGTAAATTTTTACTCAATTTTGAGCAGTGAATCGCCTATTGTCACTTGCTATTTTCATTTTAACAGCTTTATCTAAAATTGAGTAATAAAATTCTATACTCAAAATTAATATCGCCATTAAAAACACATATAACACTAAACATATAAAAATAATATTAAATTTTGGATTAAATCAATGCTTTATAATAAAGAAACCGGCTTTACGTTATTTGAACTTTTAGTCTCAATTGCGATTATGGTCATTATCGTGACGATAGCTTTACCACATTTCAACAATTTAATGGCGCAGCGAGAAGCGAATAACATCAAATCGACTATTCAAAATCACAATGCATTCGCACGGGCTCATGCCACTATTTATCATTCCAATATTGTGATTTGTCCTAGTCTTGACTTTAAACTTTGCCAACCTAACAACTGGAACAGTGGTCTGATTATATTTATTGACAGTAATAAAAACCGTCAAGTCGATGCAAATGAAAAAATATTACGACAAGACAAACTCAACTTAAAATATGGCGATCTCTCTTGGCGTGGGACTCTACACATTCCAAGTCTCACCTTTCAAGCTAGCTCAGGTTTACCCAATGGTTCAAATGGCAGTTTCTACTACTGTTCAAAATCAGCACTTCAACCGATCCGGGCAGTCTTAAGTCGAATGGGACATATCCGATTTGAAAACCCAACCAGTTGCTAATTTGAGAACCGGTGAGTCCAAAGCAGCCTTTTAAATTTGCTTTATTCCTGTTCAATTTTACTTATACTGCTGACGTATTCAAAAATTAATGTATAAGAAAATGGAGACATGTAATGACTGATATCGTCATCGTGAATGGTGCCCGTACAGCAATGGGTGGTTTTCAAGGGAGTTTAGCCGCTGTCACTGCACCAGAATTAGGCGCAGTCACAATTAAAGCAGCCATCGAACGCGCGGGTTTACAACCGACAGATGTTGAAGAAGTCATTATGGGCTGTGTGCTTCCGGCTGGTCTGAAACAAGGTCCTGCCCGTCAAGCGATGCGTAAAGCTGGTCTTCCAGATTCAACTGGTGCCGTAACCATCAACAAGCTGTGTGGTTCAGGTATGAAGGCCGTGATGCAAGCGGCAGATATGATTAAGGCTGGTTCGGCTCAAGTCGTGGTTGCAGGTGGTATGGAGTCAATGACCAATGCCCCTTATGTTTTGACCAAAGCACGAGCTGGCTACCGTATGGGCCACGGTGACGTTAAAGATCATATGTTCTTAGATGGCCTAGAAGATGCAGAAACGGGCCGACTCATGGGTTCTTTTGCGCAAGATATGGCAAATACAAAAGGCTATACACGTGAACAAATGGATGACTTCGCCATTCGCTCGCTTAAACGTGCTCAAACTGCAATTACTGAGGGTTATTTTGCTGACGAAATCGTGCCTGTCACTGTTTCGAGTCGTAAAGGCGATGTGATTATCGATAAAGATGAACAGCCTTTTAACGCCAATATCGAAAAAATTCCAACACTGCGCCCTGCTTTTGCTAAAGATGGAACAATTACCGCTGCCAATGCCAGTTCTATTTCTGATGGTGCGTCTGCTTTAGTATTAACATCAGCAGAACAAGCATCAGCAAAGGGCTTAAATCCGCTCGCAAAAATTGTGGCTTATGCATCAAATTCACAGCATCCTTCAGAATTTACTATTGCACCTGTAGGCGCAATTCAAAAAGTTCTAGATAAATCGGGTTGGAATGTTGCTGATGTCGATTTATGGGAAATTAATGAAGCTTTTGCCATGGTCACGATGTGCCCAATTGATGAATTTAAATTAGATGCTGAAAAAGTAAATATCAATGGTGGTGCTTGTGCGCTTGGACATCCTGTTGGTTCTACCGGTTCACGCATTATCTTAACGCTGATCCATGCATTAAAACGTACAGGTGGTAAGCGCGGTATTGCAGCGCTGTGTATTGGTGGTGGTGAAGCAACTGCTGTGGCGATTGAATTGCTTTAATGCTCTGTAGACTCCCTTCGCAAAGGGCGATTTAGAGGGAATATTCTTTAATCCTCCCCTAACCCCTCCTTTAATAAAGGAGGGAGACTGAAAATCCCTCTGTAAGAGGGATTTTTTATGCTTACATTTTAGACATAAATTGTTCACATACAGGTCAGCAAAGGCTCTTAAAATAAATGTCAACATAATAAAAAATGGATGACCATTATGCAGCTCAATCACTACTTGAATTTTCAAGGCAATACCGAAGCAGCCTTTAATTTTTATCGCTCTGTACTTGGTGGAGAATTCCTCAATGTGATGCGTTATGGCGATATGCCTGCCGAGGAAGGCATTTCACTATCCGATGCAGATCGGCAAAAGATTATGCATATTTCCCTGCCAATCAATGAATTTACCGTGCTGATGGCCTCAGATGTCAACGAACAATTTTGTGCACAAACCAATCAACCCTTTACCTTAGGCAGCAATCACTATATTTCGATTAATTTAGAAAGCAGTGAACAAGCTGAAGCCAAACGATTGTTTGATGCATTGTCCAAAGGTGGCTCTATAGAAATGCCTCTCGAAAAGACCTTTTGGGGTGCGCTGTATGGCGCATTTACCGATCAGTTCGGTATTAAATGGATGGTCTTGCCAGCTTAAAAACGAATAATCACTCATTAAAAGTATTTCGATAAATAAAAAAGCCTCCCAAAGGAGGCTTTTTTTATCAATCAACGTACTTAAGCACCTGTTTGATAATGCGCTTGCGGCACAGCAGTTGAAGCTTGGTATGGATTGGTAAAATCACCTAAACCAGCAGCAGCTTCAGCTATATCTTTACCTTCTTTCACCACAAAAGTATCGAAACCTGAACGCTTCATGTAGTTCAACACGTCTTTGAATACATCACCTGTCGCACGTAGTTCTCCTTGGAAACCTTGGCGACGTAACAATGCAGCAAATGAGTAACCTCGACCATCGTTAAAACCGGCAAATTCGATGAAAATAGCATCTAACTGGTCAAGCGGGAATTCATTGGTTTCAGGTGAAGCATCCACCGTTACGAAAAGTGCTTTTTTACCAGTTACATTCGCAAGTTGATCTAACTGCTCAACCGTTAAAACCACGTCACCTTGTGGCAACACACCATCTTCACCAATGAGTTGGTAAGTATTGTCTGCAATCGAGCCATCTTTAGAGAGGACTTGTAGTGCTGTATTAAGCATATGCACGCTCCTTAAATGGTTGGATGCCAACACGGCGGTAAGTATCAATAAACTCTTCGCCTTCAGTACGAAGGTCTAGATAAGTATTTAAGATCTCTTCGATAATGTCAGGTACAACTTCAGCTGCAAATGATGGGCCTAAGATGTCACCAATCGATGCATCATGATCGGCATTACCACCTAAAGTGATTTGATAGAACTCAGCACCCTTTTTGTCTACACCTAAAATACCGATGTTACCGACATGATGGTGACCACACGCATTCATACAGCCAGAGATGTTTAGATCCAATTTACCTAAATTGTAAATGGTGTCTAAGTCATCAAAACGACGTGTAATGGCTTCAGAAATTGGAATCGATTTCGCGTTCGCCAATGAACAGAAATCACCACCAGGGCAGCAAATGATGTCAGTTAAGAAACCGATATGCGCACGTGCAAGATTGTGTTGATCAAGGATCTTCCATAGATCAAACAAATCTTTTTGCGGTACATCTACAAGCGCAATATTTTGCTCATGTGTGGTACGGAACTCACCAAAGGTATATTTATCAGCCAAGTCAGCAATTAGGTTCATTTCTTCAACGGTCATATCGCCCGGTGCAATACCCGCACGTTTCAAAGAAATCGTAACGATGCGATAACCTTTGACTTTATGTGCATTGGTGTTGATGTTGAACCATTGTTTAAATTTCGGCTCTGCGGCAAATTGCTCTGCGAAGTCTTCATCTGCATAATCTTGGTAATCAAATGGTGTGAAGTTCTCATCCATTTTCGCCAAGGTATCAGCATCAATTTTTAACGTTTTGATGGTATGTGCAAATTCAGCTTCCACTTTCTCTGCAAATACTTCTGGTGTTAATGCTTTCACCAAAATTTTGATACGCGCTTTATATTTGTTATCACGACGACCGTGTAAGTTGTATACACGAAGTACCGCTTCTAAATAAGCAATCAAATCTTCACGTGGCAAGAAGTCACGAATAAAGCTACCAATCACTGGTGTACGGCCTAAACCACCACCAACTTTGATTTTATAGCCAATCTCGCCTGCTTCATTTTTCACGATATACACACCGATATCATGGAAAGACGTTGCCGCACGATCAGTTTCTTCCAGTGCTGAAACTGCAATCTTGAACTTACGTGGCAAGAAAGCGAATTCTGGGTGGAAAGTTGACCATTGACGAATCAATTCACACGTTGGGCGTGGGTCAGCAATTTCACCCGCAACCACACCTGCATATTGGTCAGTAGTTGTGTTACGAATACAGTTACCCGAAGTTTGAATCGCATGCATTTGAACAGATGCGAGCTCTTGTAACATATCAGGCACATTTTCTAGTGCAGGCCAGTTAAACTGAATGTTTTGACGAGTAGATACGTGCGCATAACCACGGTCATAGTCCTGAGCCAATGACGCAATTTTACGTAATTGTTTAGAATTCATCAGGCCATAAGGTACTGCAATACGTAGCATCGGTGCATAACGTTGTACATAAAGGCCGTTTTGAAGACGCAGTGGACGGTATTCATCTTCCGTCAATTTACCTGCTAAATAACGTTCCGTTTGATCACGGAACTGTGCAACACGTTCATTAACCAGTTGCTGGTCAAAATCAGTATATAAATACATGGCGTACAGCTAGTAATTTCTATTATAACAATGCACAGCATAACGAGATTTTATCTATCAAGAAAATGCGTTTTTTACATATTTAATAGCGATTTTATTGATAAGACTGTCGCAATTTCACTGATATAGCGGAATTCGATCATTTATCTTTTATTTATTAATATATTGAATTATTTTTCCATTACTTAGCATAAATTTACATAAAGAATTCCAGCCAATAAAAAGCCCGATAAATCGGGCTTTTTACTTAGCGATGTAAAATCACTTATTTTTTATCTGGCAAAGCATACGCAACAAGGTAATCACCAAGTTTTGTACCAAATGAACCATGACCACCAGCCATGATCACAACATATTGTTTACCATTTGCTTCATAAGTCATTGGAGTCGCTTGACCACCTGCTGGTAGACGACCTTCCCACAAAGTATCACCATTCGTTACATTAATTGCACGGATATAGTTATCTTGTGTTGCGCCTACAAACATGACATTACCAGCAGTCGAGATTGATCCACCAAGACCTGGTACACCAATTTTCACAGCAGGTAATTGGAACAATTTCGGTAAACTGTCACGAATTGTACCAATACGTTTTTTCCAGACCACTTCATGTGTATTTAAATCTACACCTGCAGTAAAGCCCCATGAAGGTTGTTTACAAGGTAAGCCAAGTGGTGACAAGAAAGCTTTGATTTCCACACCATAAGGCACGCCATACATCGGTTGCACGCCTTGTTCAGTACCCGCACCTTTCGCAGTTTGCTCACGGTTTGGATCTGTAGGAATCAACTTAGTGACAAATGGCAAGCCAATTGGGTTCATCACAGCAACTTGACGGTCTTGGTTCACCGACATACCACCCCATTCGAATACCCCAAGGTTACCTGGGAATACCAATGTGCCATTTTCAGAAGGTGGTGTATAAATACCGTCGTAGTTTAATGATTTGAAATACACACGACACATCAACTGGTCAAACATAGTGGCACCCCACATTTGTTTATCAGTCAATTTATCTTTTGGTGCTAAATCAAAATCAGAGAACGGTTGAGTTGCAGAATAATGCTCACCTTTAGTTTGTGGACCACGTTTTACAGTTTGTGGAACCGCTTTTTCGGTGATTGGCACAATCGCTTTACCAGTACGACGGTCAAGGACGAATGCATTACCTGTTTTGGTTAAGACATAGATCGCAGGAACAGTATTACCTGATTTATCTTTGATATCTGCCAATGAAGGTTGTGATGGTACATCCATATCCCACAAATCATGATGTGTGGTTTGGAAGTTCCAAATCAATTTACCAGTCGATGCATTAATCGCAAGCATTGAGTTTGCATAACGTTCATCTAAAGGCGTACGGTGACCACCGAAGATATCCGGAGTACCCACACCTGTTGGAACATAGACGATATCTAATTTTTCATCATATGCTAAAGGTGCCCATGCGTTTGGAGAAGCAACAGAGAAGGTTTTTCCTTCGCCAGGCATAGCATTCGGGTCTTGTGCACCCGTATCAAAGATCCATAATAATTCACCAGTATTAACATCATAACCACGGATGACACCAGATGGCTCTTTAGTCGAGAAGTTATCAGTTGTTGAACCGCCAATCACAATGGTTGTGCCAGTAACCACTGGAGGTGAAGTTGGGATATAACCGCCCGGATACGGATAAGGCATATCTTTTTGTAGATCGACTTCGCCGTTATGACCAAAATCACTACATGCTTTACCTGTGTCAGCATTGACTGCAACCAAACGACCATCATTTACAGGCAAGATCACTTTGCGCGGACATTCAGTTGAAGTCGAGCGTTTGTTCTCTAAGCTTTTTGCAAACTGAGTGGTATTTGCAGCGTCAAAATAAGACACACCACGACATGTTAAATGTTGATAGGTATTGTCCGCTTTAAGTTTAGGATCGAATGCCCATTTTTGTTTACCTGTCGCAGGATCAAGTGCAATTAAACGTTGGTGAGTTGTACACATAAACATGTCATTGCCGACTTTAATCGGAGTGACTTGGTTTGTGGTTTCACCTGAGTCATTTTCTGTTGGTAACTCACCTGTACGGAAAGTCCATGCTACTTCTAAATCTTTAACGTTGTCGCTATTGATTTGGGTAAGTGGAGAATAACGTACACCACCTTGTGTACGACCATAGGCAGGCCAATCTTCAGGAGCAATACCCTCAATCGCTTTGGCAGTTTGAGGTTGTGCATTTTTAATTTCACCGTTAATTTCTTGCGGATCATTAAAAATTGAATAGATCATTACGATAATCGCAATCACCAGTGTGCCTGATAATGCAATTTTCGCCGTTTTGCCATTTTCCATGCCGCGTGTCACGGCAGGAATCAGTAACCAAAGGCCCAATAAGCCTAAAATATCAAAACGCGGTGCAAGTGCCCAAAAGTCAGAACCTGCTTCCCAAAGTCCCCAAATCACTGTACCCAGCATCAACGCTGCATAAATGTATAAAGAACTGTTTTGAATTTTTCTTAAGTATATTGCTGAAGCCAGCATTAACAGGCCGGCGATTATGTAGTACCAAGAACCGCCAAGGACTGCCAGCCAGATACCACCAATCAATAGAACTAAGGCGAAAATTGCCATCACAACGACGGTAAAAGTTCGCATCCCAGTTCCAGTAGATGGGTTGCTCATGTTGACCACCTCTATTGTCGAATGTTGTATTCGGTGCGTGAAACACATTCAACACACCACCATTTTTATGTCGCAAAGAGAAGTTGTTACAAAAACAATTCAAGAGGAAATATCGTAATTTTTCTCAGAATTACCGAATTGCTTTTATAAGAACTCTAATTTGACATCAATTAAAATGCTGTTTGAAATTTGATACCGCCGACCCACGCATTCTCACCATTTTTGTAAGCACCGACGTGACGGATATATTGAATATTTGGACGAATAGTCAGCCAGTTTGCTGCATGAATACCGTAGTAAATTTCTGCGTCATACTCTTCACTTTGTAGACCGCGTGCATCAACGCTGTTATTGGCATCATTCACATCATCATTAATGCTGATACGACCTAAACCAATCGCAATTTCATCCTGAGGACGTGCATCGAATGCACCTTTGTAGACCAAGCCAATGTTTTGCATATCACTCACATTGTTGGTGTCTGAGTCATGCACGGTGACATTCACAAAACCGCTTAAGCCACGTGAAGCATCGTCTTTGTGTGCTGTCAGTTGTTGTTTCGCCACAATCCAACCACCTTGATGGTGATCTTTTTCATTTACTGGGCTATCAATGACATCGGCATCAGCGGTACTGTAGTAGTAACCTGCACGGTATTCACCCGGTAGCTTTTGTGTCCCCACTTTTGGAGTCCACACCACTTCAGCAGGAATAATCGCACCTTTAGAACCATCAGTACTCAAGTTCCAACCTTTACCACGTTTTAGATTTTCAGGGTTGTATTCATACACACCAGTTTGTACATAAAATTCTGGGTTTACGTTGTATTTAACACGAGCCGCCCATTGTGAAACTGGCCAGTTGTACCATTGGTCGCCCACCCAGTTACCTACTTGTGAACCACATAAAGCTAAGTTCTGAAAATCACAATCGAAACTGTTAAAATCCTCACCCTCACCAAAACGTCCGACTTTGATATCTAATTTTTGATCAAAGAATTTTTTCTTGATCCAAAAGTCTGTTAAACGCCAAGTTTGACCGCGACCCCATACCTCTTGTGCTGAGCTTAAATGTCCATTTTCAACACCTGTAGATTGGCCATTTAAAGCACCAGAGGTTTGAGAGAGAGATCGACCATTACGCTCTGTAATGTTAATTTGCGCTTCGGTATCCTTCCAGCCTGCTATCTCTTCTAAGTCTAAGTGAGCACCTATAACAAATTGATCTGCATATTCAGTGCCATGACTTGAAGCATGCTTTGCATCTAACAAAGTGGCTAATTCGCCACCATAACTAAAACTAAAATCGTAACCTTTCTGTTGAAGCGCTGTTCGTTGACCGTTCCAATCACCGAACATCCATGGGCTTTCAGAACTGAAAGCATCTGCAGCAGTTGCCGCTTGGGTTGCTGAACCCGCAAGCATTATTCCGAGGCTAAGATATAAAGATCCAAGTTTACTCACAGCTATTTTCATTTGGAGACCTATATACCAATTGTGTTAATAGCTCATATAATACTCTCACATTTGTATAATTTATTTATTTTTTTGTTAACAACGCTCAATATTTATATGGATATTTATCTAATTAAGAGATTTTAAAGGTTTTATTGTTTAACTTATCACCTTTTTTCATACCATTCATAACCAATTATCCGCACCTAAAGTTTTACCCACATGGGTATAAATCAATGCTGATCTAGAAAATTTAATTGGGCATGCCAGTTGAGTTTGTGTCATTGTGTCGCCTTCTTGTAGCGGAACTTCAACACACCAATGCCGCTCTTGGGCCAATTGTGAATTTAGAGCTTCATCCAAACTTAAAACTGGCTCCACACAGACATCTTGAGTGGCAAAGATCATTTTCCACTCATCCCATGTTTTGGTCAGTATCTTGCTGGCAACTGCATGCTTAATTTCAGTCTGATATTGTGAATCAAATGACATGCCTTGCGTCGCTAAAGCGGGTAAATCTAGAATTTGCGCCAATCCATGTAAAAACTGCGGCTCTAGACCACCTATAGACAGATAACGACCATCTTGAGTTCGATAATAGTCATAGAAACTTCCGCCATTCAGATGTGCAGTTTCTGCCGCGGTTACCGCATTGGCAGCCAATACGCCAGCTGCAGCCATATTGTTCAATGCGACGGCACAATCGGTCATGGAAATATCAATATATTGCCCTAAACCGCTACGGTAACGCTCAATCACCGCAGCTAAGATGCCAGTAATTGCATGCATTGATCCGCCTGCGACATCGGCGATTTGAATCCCCATCGGTGGCGGGCCACTATCTTGGCGTCCGCTATGACCTGAAATGCCTGATAAAGCCAAGTAATTGATGTCATGCCCTGCGCGGTCTTTGTAGTGCCCAGTTTGACCATAACCCGTAATCGAGCAGTAAATAAGTCGCGGATTAATTTCGGCCAAATCTGCATAATCCAAACCCAGGCGTTGCATGACACCTGGACGAAATTGTTCTACGACGACATCAAAATCTGAAATTTTGGCTTTGATCAGTTCAATGCTTTTCGGATCTTTTAAATCCAAAGCGATGGATTGCTTGTTGCGATTTAAATAACTATGCGCTGTAGCTTGCCCATTGGCATAAGGTGGCATCAAACGAACCAGATCGGGACGCGTCGGTGACTCAATATGCACAACTTCCGCACCCATATCAGCCAAATACAAGGTCGCAAATGGTCCTGGGAGTAATGTCGAAAAGTCGAGTACTTTCAATCCTTTTAAAGCAGCTTCCATGGATATTTTTCTCTAATTGTGTAGATTTTTTATCCATGGTAGAAATATAAAATGATTAAAACAATGTCATGTTCAGCCATTTACCTTGATAGTTTCGGCAATTTACCATGTAAAAATGGCAAAACCGCTGTTGTAAATTGCCATGATTTCTTTTTTTAGCGTCATTTAGGTCAAACATTTGTGAACATTAAAGAGACTGAAGGATTAAACATGAGTCGTGATACGATCAGTATCCATTTCGTCAACGCAGCCTTAACTGGTGTGAAACGTCTCGGCATGGATGTCGAAACTTTATTGTCTCATGTTGGCATTGAGGCTGAACTTCTACGCCAACCCAAAGCCCGTATTTCACCTGAACAATACACACGTTTTATTAAAATGTTGTGGATGGTGACCCAAGACGAACATGTCGGTTTTGATATTCAACCGCGCCGCTTGGGTACTTTTGCCATTATGTGCCAATTGATTATTCATGCAAAAACCCTTGGTGATGCACTTGAATTGTCTTCGCAGTTCTACAAACTGTTTGGTGATGAATGGTCAGTGACACTAGAACGTGATAAACACGAAGCACGTTTAGTTCCTCAAATTCCAAAATCTATGGACCCAGACCATTTCATTACAGAAAGTATGCTGATGATTTGGCATGGTCTCGCTTCTTGGTTGATTGAACGTCGTCTGCCTTTAGAACGCGTACACTTCGGTTATGAACGTCCTGAACATGCTGACGAATATGATGCCTTGTTTTTTGCACCTGTCATGCAGTTTGATACACCACGAACTGAAATTACATTTGCAGCGGATTATTTAGATTTACCCATTCGTCAAAACGAAGAAACGCTTGAAGAATTCTTAAAAGCGGCTCCTGCACAGTTATTGGTTAAATTTAAAAATACCAATTCATTAACGTCTCGTATCCGTGATGTGCTGAAGAGTCAAATTGGCGAAGAAATGCCAACCTTGAACGATGTTGCTTCAATGCTGTATCTATCGCCACAAACACTTCGTCGTCGTTTAGCCGCTGAAGGTAAGAGCTACCAAGGTGTGAAAGATGCCTTACGTCGAGATGCTGCAATTCACTTATTGCTTAATCCAGACTTAACGCTTGAAGATGTTGCACAGCAAGTCGGCTTTAGTGAAACCAGTACTTTCCACCGTGCATTTAAAAAGTGGACCGGTGTAACACCAGGCCTATACCGCCAATTACATGGTTATCACTAAGCATCATTCAAAACTAGTATTCTCTAAAACCTGATCTCGATCAGGTTTTTTATTTCGGAAAATCTGCGCGTTGTTTTTGACAAAGCAATGGATCGACAGGCGTAATCACTCGTTTGCCATCCTGTATCCGATACATTTCTGCCTTGGTCACATGATCATTTCGATCATACTCACAGGCTAAACCGCCCGTCCCTTCATCTGAAGGATGAATGCCATAGATCATATAAATATAAAAACCGATCATGCATACAAAACCTAAGCAGCCTGCAAAAACAAGCAAAGCCAGACCTTTCAACACTCGCTTCACATTTTTATGCATAAGTAGATCTTCAATTTCAACTAAATCGATAGCAACTGATCTTAGCCGATCCTCGCTTTCAATATGCAGGTTGATTTTGACCTTATTTAGCAGCAAGCGTTGACCAAAAATATCAAACGACTCGCCCGTTCTCATCATTGCACTGGCTTGATTAATCCGTACACTCAAAAAACCAATAAAAATTTATAGATCATAGGGACAGGATTATGAGCGAGGCTTACATCATTGATGCCATTCGCACGCCCCGCGGAAAAGGAAAAAAAGACGGTTCACTACATGCCGTTAAACCGATTAGCCTACTGACCGGTTTATTGAACGAATTACAAAACCGACATCAATTTGACACCGCTGCAGTTGACGACATTGTACTGGGCTGTGTAACCCCCATTGGTGACCAAGGCGCAGACATTGCCAAAACCGCAGCCATTGCAGCAGGTTGGGACAATGATGTGGCAGGCGTTCAAATCAACCGTTTTTGTGCATCAGGTTTAGAAGCTGTGAATATGGCAGCGCAAAAGGTCCGCTCTGGTTGGGAAGACCTTGTGGTGGCTGGCGGTGTAGAGTCGATGTCTCGTGTGCCAATGGGCTCAGATGGCGGCCCTTGGGCGCTCGACCCTGAAACCAATATGGCCTGTGATTTTATTCCGCAAGGCATTGGGGCAGATTTAATTGCCACCATTGACGGTTACAGCCGAGCAGATGTGGATGCCTTTGCAGCCAACTCTCAGCAAAAAGCCGCAGCAGCTCAAGCCAATGGTTATTTTGACCAATCTGTCGTTCCTGTTAAAGACAAAGCAGGCGTGACAGTTTTAGCCAAAGATGAATTTATTAAACCAACGACCACAGCAGAAGGCTTGGCCAAACTCAACCCAAGTTTCGCCATGATGGGTCAAATGGGCTTTGATGCCATCGCCTTGCAAAAATATCCTGAAGTCGGCGCAGTCAACCATGTACACCATGCAGGGAACTCATCGGGCATCGTTGATGGTGCTGCCGTAGTATTGCTTGCCTCTGAAAAAGCGATCAAAGAACAAGGCCTAAAACCGCGTGCCAAAGTGCTTGCCACTGCATTGGTGGGTGCAGACCCAACCATTATGCTGACTGGCCCTGCACCTGCTGCACGTAAAGCCTTAGCCAAAGCTGGCTTAACCATTGATGATATTGACCTATTTGAAGTGAACGAAGCTTTTGCAGCAGTCGTGATGCGTTTTATTACCGAACTCAAGGTTGATCCTACCAAAGTCAATGTGAATGGCGGTGCAATTGCATTAGGACATCCGCTGGGTGCAACAGGCGCCATGATTTTAGGCACCCTGATGGATGAACTAGAACGCCAAGGTAAAAAACGCGGTTTAGCAACCTTGTGTGTGGGCGGTGGTATGGGCATCGCAACGATTATTGAGTTGGTATAAGGAGAATAAAAATGAGCGCAATTCAATTTGAAAAAAATGCCGACAATATCGTCATTTTAACTTTAGATTCTCCAAACCAATCTGCCAACACCATGAATGCAGACTTCCGCACGGCACTGGCTGAAACGGTAGACAAACTGCAAGCAGATGAAAATATTGTAGGGATTATTTTCCGTTCCGCAAAAAAAACCTTCTTTGCCGGCGGCGACTTAGACGAACTGATTCAAGCTACACCTGAACATGCAACTGAATTCTTCAATATGATTGAAGAGATGAAAGCCAAACTACGTTATATCGAAACCCGTGGCATTCCAGTTGTGGCAGCTTTAAATGGCACAGCGCTTGGCGGTGGCTGGGAGTTAGCACTCGGCTGTCATTATCGTATTGCGCTTAATGATGCTAAGGCTAAATTTGGCTTGCCTGAAGTGACCTTAGGCTTACTGCCGGGCGGTGGCGGTATCGTCCGTATGGTACGTTTATTGGGTCTGCAAAATGCATTTCCACTCTTAATGGAAGGCAAACAAATTGGTGTCGAAAAAGCCAAATCATTAGGGCTGATTCAAGACACTGCAGATAGCCTTGAAGAATTGATGGACAAAGCCATTGCGTGGGTCAAAGCCAATCCAAAATCACAGCAGCCCTTTGATGTAAAAGGCTATAAAATTCCGGGCGGTACGCCATCGACTCCTGCTGTGGCGCAAATGCTCGCCATTGCCCCCGCTATGCTGCGTGACAAAACCAAGGGCTGTTACCCTGCGCCTGAAGCCATTATGTCGGCTGCTGTTGAAGGCGCTCAGGTCGATGTTGATACGGCGCTCACGATTGAATCACGTTACTTTACTTACCTTGCAACCGGTCAAATTTCTAAAAATATGATCGGCACCTTCTGGCATGGTCTCAACGCTATTAAGTCTGGTGCAAGCCGTCCAAAAGACGTCGCGAAATGGCAAGCCACCAAAGTTGGTATTTTAGGTGCAGGCATGATGGGTGCAGGCATCGCTTATGCCACGGCATCAAAAGGCATTGCAGTTGTACTCAAAGATGTTTCTGTTGAAGCAGCTGAAAAAGGTAAAGCCTATAGCCAAAAACTGCTAGATAAAAAAGTATCTCAAGGTCGTTTAAGTGCAGAAAAACGTGATCAAGTTTTAGGACTGATTCATGCCACTGCAGATGCTGCCGACCTACAAGGCTGTGACTTGATCATTGAAGCTGTGTTTGAAAATGTCGAACTGAAAGCCAAAGTGACGCAAGAAACAGAAACCTATCTGGCAGATAGCGGCATTTTTGCATCCAATACCTCTACTTTGCCTATTTCAGGTTTAGCCAATGCATCTCAAGATCAAGCTAAATTTATCGGTCTGCATTTCTTTAGTCCTGTCGACAAAATGCAATTGGTCGAAATTATTAAAGGTAAAAACACCTCGGCTGAAACCTTAGCCAAAGCCTATGACTATGTACAGCAAATTGGTAAAACACCAATTGTGGTGAATGACAGTCGTGGCTTCTTTACTAGCCGTGTCTTTGGCACCTTTGTGCAAGAAGGTTTACGTCTATTGGCTGAAGGCGTACACCCTGCCCGCATTGAAATGGCTGCACTAAAAGCTGGCATGCCTGTAGGCCCATTGGCGATTCAAGATGAAGTGTCTTTAACGTTGTCTGAGCATGTTGCGGCCGAGACCCGTAAAGCCCTACAAGCTGAAGGCAAAGACCTACCACGTTCAGGTGCGGATGAGGTGATTCAGACGATGATTCATGAGTTCGGACGCAAAGGTAAAGCTGCCGGCGCAGGCTTTTATGAATACCCTGAAGGCGGTAAAAAGCATCTCTGGGATGGCTTGAGCAAATGGCAGAAAGATAATGCTATTTCTGAACAGGAAATGATTGACCGCTTCCTGTTTGTACAGTCACTCGATACCTTACGCTGCCTAGAAGAAGGTGTTTTGGAATCGACTGTCGATGGCAATATCGGTTCAATCTTCGGGATTGGTTTTGCCCCTTGGACAGGTGGTGCACTTCAATTTTTAAACCAATATGGTTTGGAAAAAGCGCTATTACGTGCCAATACACTAGAAGCAAAATATGGCGAACGCTTCAAAGCACCGCAATTGCTGAAAGACAAAGTGGCGAAAGCTGAGCAGATTTAATTATTCATTTTGAGCATGCAAATTTTGCTGTTCAATCACATCAAAAGGAGCTTCGGCTCCTTTTTATTTTCCTTCTCAGTCGCGTGTTTGCAAACAAGCCTAGAATTTACGCGAACTCTCATCAGTTTTATGTTATAAAGTAACAAGTTTTTTGATTTCTTTTTATCCGATTGAGTAGCTTGTTATGACAGATCATACTTCTCCTGAAAAATCACCATGGGGCTGGAAAGCACTGATTATCTTCTGTATTTTAGGTGCGCTATTCATGGGTATTTTCTGGCTTGCTGTGACCAATGAACCAGACTATATGCCGAGCCAACAGAAAAAAGACAATACTCAACAGCATGCATTTAAAAATGCCCCTGTGATGTCAGAAGAAGCGTTGAAAAAGGCGCAAGCTGATCAAGCAGCTCGTGAAGCATCTGCACCGACTGCAGCAGATATGCAGATGACCGAAGAACAACATGCACATATGGATGACATGAGCCCTGAACCTACTGCATCGAATGATCATGGTCACTAAGCTTTGACCCAATCTATGCAAATAAAAAACGCTTAAAATATTAAGCGTTTTTTATTTATAGCTGTCCAATTTTAAGTATTTAAGCCAAAGCCATATACATATCTTGATGCGGAATACCACAATCTAAATATTCATCACCTTCAACAACAAAACCCAACGCTGCATAAAAAGGGATAGCATGCACTTGTGAAGATAGTTTTAAATATTCACGTTGCTCTAATGTCGCTTGTTGAATGATGGCTTGCATCAAGATTTTACCAATCCCCTGACCGCGATGAGCCTTTAAAATAGCAACACGACCTATACTGTTATTTTTCAACAAACGTGCAGTTGCAATAGCTTTCATCCCATTATGAACAATAAAATGCAGTGAAATCGCATCTTCTGCATCCCATTCATCTTCGGGCGATATCTGCTGTTCTAAAATAAAGACCTGTTCACGTATCGGCCGAGCTGCAGATGCCAGTTGCTCCCACGGACCAAATTGAATATTTAACCGCTGCATCCCTTCATCCTTTAGCATTTACAGCCAATATCTTGCTGGTCCCATTGATCATTCAACAATAATTCTAACGAATGCTTTTGAATGCCATACATGTCTTTTAAAGATTGGATCTGTGCCAATACCGCTTGATCAGGTTCGACATAGTCTGCACGTTTGGTTGCCAAGATCATTTTATTTTTACTGGTATGTTCAAGTGCCACAAATTCAAAGACTTTGGTTTCATAACCATATGCTTTCAATAAAAGTGCACGAATCGTGTCGGTTAGCATTTCTGCTTGCTGGCCGGCATGAATGCCAAATTGCAACATCGGTGCAAGTACTTGCGGCGCTTTCAATTGCGGACGCAGTTCTTTATGACAACACGGCGCACACATGATCATTTGCGCATTTAATCGAATACCGGTATGAATCGCAAAGTCCGTTGCCACATCACAGGCGTGCAGCGCAATCATGACATCTAAGCGCTCAGGCGCATATGTACGCACATCGCCTTGGAAAAAATCGAGTTTGCTAAAATTCGACTGCTGCGCAACGCTTTGGCAAAATTCCACCATTTTCGGATTCAGCTCAACCCCTGTCACTTTAGGCACTTGCTGGTGTTTTGCTAAATAATCATATAGTGCAAAAGTCAGATAGCCTTTACCTGAACCAAAATCCACGACATGTAGAGATTGATCGGTCTCTTTGATCTGACTTAAAGCACCTGAAAAAATTTCTACAAATTTATTAATTTGTTTCCATTTACGCGCCATGCTCGGAATAATTTGTGCTTTGGCATCCGTAATGCCCAATGGCTGTAGAAAGAAACTGTCTTGATCCATAGCGATGTTTTGCTCGATCATGCCCTTGCTGCTCCGTAGGATTTTTCCCTAAAGCAGGCTGCTTTTTGCTAATGCTTAGCATGGCTTTCTTTTTATTTTTCTTAAGCTGAATTTCTTCATCTAAGGTCATCAGGTTGGCTTGCTTACAACAACTCAATAAACTTTCGACTTGTTGATATGCAGATGCGATTGGATAATTTTTGGTGATATCTTGAGTTTTGTAACGATATAAACAGCTGAGAAATGACTCACCTTGCAGCGAAATGACTCGCAAGGTCATTTTTTCTAATTGGTCTAATTCACCTTTATACTGACTCAAAATCATGCGATCAAAACGCTGTGTTTCAATGGCTTGCTGAAAGGCTGCTAAAAATTGCTGCTCTTGCGTAGAGGGAGAAGCCAATGATGACATAATATAAACCTAGATAAATTTGCAAAACAATTTTAAATCTTCTTACACCAAAAGCAAAATTGAATTACTATACATGTGTATATTTAAATTATTATAAAAGATACGTTATGAATCCTCCCCATCTTTTAGCTTATGACCAAGCTGAAGAAAGACTGAATTTCTATACCCATGCTTTCGGTGCAGCGTTGTCGGCCATCGCAGGTATCCTACTGATTTTAAAAGGATCATATCTTCCAACTGGACAATGGCTTGCACTTTGGGTGTATGCATTCAGTATGCTGTTATTGTTTTCAGCGTCGAGTCTATATCACTTCGCAGAATCTCCTGAGCGCCGTGGTTGGTACAAAAAACTCGACCATACCGCAATCTATTATTTAATTGCAGGTACTTATACCCCGTTTCTGGCAATCGCACTGCCTACCGCAAAAGCGCATTATTTACTCATTGCACTGTGGGTTATTGCCGCTATTGGAACACTATTCAAATTAATTTTCATTCATCGTTTTCAAAAGATTTCGTTGATTGCTTATTTGGTGATGGGATGGCTTGCAGTACTGGTAATGGATGATATGCAACGCTTTTTATCTGATCAAGCTTTAACCTACCTGATCATTGGCGGGCTATCTTATACAATCGGTGCATTGTTTTATGCCTTAAAAAAGGTAAGATATACACACGCTATCTGGCATATTTTTGTATTGATAGGTGCAGGATCACATTTCCTGTCGATTTATCTCTACGTGATATAACCCGCTGACACTGCATTCTTTAGTGACCCTAATTCCGCAGTCCGTAAGTTGGTATTTCGTATTTTTTTAAGAAATTACGCCTTTTTTAAAAAGATTACGCTTTTAAAACTAAGTTCAATTATTTTTAGTAAGTGTAAGGTCCACCATGGCGTCTTCAAGTGCTGCTGCCACTGAACAGCAACCAACAAATTCAAAATTCCGCGTACTTACAGCTAGTCTTGTAGGTACCACAATCGAGTTCTTCGATTTCTATATCTATGCAACTGCGGCTGTAATTATCTTCCCGCATCTGTTCTTCCCTGCAAGTACAGATCCAACAACCGCAACGATCCAATCTCTAGCAACGTTTGCAATTGCCTTTATTGCTCGCCCGATTGGCGCAGCATTCTTTGGCCATTTAGGTGACCGTATCGGTCGTAAAGCCACATTGGTTGCCGCACTCCTCACCATGGGGATTTCGACGGTATGTATCGGCTTGCTTCCAACCTATGCTCAAATTGGTATCGCTGCTCCGCTCATGCTTGCGCTTTGTCGTTTAGGTCAAGGTCTTGGTTTAGGTGGTGAATGGTCAGGTGCCGTTCTGCTTGCAACTGAAAATGCGCCAGAAGGCAAACGTGCTTGGTATGGTATGTTCCCACAATTGGGCGCGCCAATCGGCTTTATTCTTGCAACAGGCTCATTCTTGACCTTAGGTCACTTCATGTCTGAAGCTGAGTTTATGCAATGGGGTTGGCGTATTCCATTCATTGCAAGTGCGCTATTGGTTATTGTCGGTCTGTGGATTCGTTTAAAATTACATGAAACACCAGCGTTCCAAAAAGTATTGGATAAGCAAAAAGAAGTAAATATTCCGTTCAAAGAAGTGATCACTAAGCACTGGGGGATGTTAATTCTCGGTACGATTGCCGCGATTTGTACATTTGTAGTGTTCTACTTAACCACAGTATTCGCTTTACAATGGGGTACAACCCAGCTTGGTTACACACGTGAAGATTTTTTAAAACTTCAACTGGTTGCCACACTTTGTTTTGCTGCCTTCATTCCACTTTCTGCTGTATTTGCTGAAAAATTTGGTCGTAAAACGACTTCGATTGCGGTATGTGTTGTATCTGCATTGTTTGGCTTAGTCTTCTCAAGCATGCTTGAGTCTGGCAGTACTGCGATGGTGTTCTTATTCCTATGTATCGGTCTTGCGATCATGGGTTTAACCTATGGTCCAATTGGTACGGTATTGTCTGAAATCTTCCCAACGTCTGTACGTTACACAGGTTCAGCTTTAACCTTTAACATGGCAGGTATTTTTGGTGCATCTTTCGCACCACTGATCGCAACTAAACTTGCAACTGGCTATGGTTTATATGCAGTAGGTTACTACCTAACTGCGGCATCAATCCTTTCATTGATCGCGTTCTTAATGATTCGCGAAACCAAAAATGATGATGTGAATAATCAGGTTTAATCTGCACATAATAAAAAAGCCAGCACATATTGCTGGCTTTTTTATGTCTCAAATTGAGTCAATGAACTGATGAATACTCTGTAGTTGACAGCATTTTAAATAATTAAATTCATGCATGCAGCTTAGATCCCACTGAGTAGCAATACACATCTTATGTTGCAAGACACGGTCATTCACTTAATTTCAAACAGCAAATGAATGGCACGATTCAATTTTATTAACCAAACAAGGCCTGTAGCTCTACATCAAGAAGAACATTCACCAAACCGTTTAGCGATAATGAACGGTAGTTTTTGATTAAACCAACTCGATAATATCAATGGTCGGTGGCACAAGAAAACGGAAAGGTACCCCAACCATGCCCGTACCAACAGTGACAAAGACATCTGCATTGTCATGCTGATATAGCCCTTTTTTATGACCTAAAATCGACACTTTTTTCATTACATAATCGGTCAACCATGGCAATTCCACTTGTCCACCATGGGTATGACCCGACAACATCAATGGTCGTCCTGGCAGTTTAGGTACCATATCAACGGTATCTGGATTATGCGACAAAATGATCCAAGGCTTATCCTGTGGCAATTCTGGCAAATAGCGCATATCGGCTTTACCTGCCCATAAGTCCCCAACGCCTAATAAGCGAAACTCATTAAACTCAACCACCTGCCCTTCGATGTCCACCACATGATTACTTTCTAATGCATGTTTTAACAGCGCTTGAATAGGCGGACCGGGATATTGCTCATCATGATTACCATTCACCGAATAAATCGGAGCAATAATTTTTTTTAGTACGGCCAGCTCTTCAGCTAACTTATTTTCTGGCTCGTAAGTCCAATCCCCTGCAACCACGACCAAATCAGGATTTTGCGCATTGATTTTATCGACGATCATTTTTAACTGACGTTCATGACCTGAAAATAAACCAATATGTAAATCACCAATTAAAGCAATGCGAACTGGCTTTAATAATTGTCGTGTTTCGTTTAATTGATATTGGCATTTTTTCACCTGAATCATGTGCGGCTCGATAAATCGGGCATAGCACAAAAGCCCCGTAACAGCACCGACAAAAATCGCTTCATGTAGTGAATAATAGCCACTCCAGCCTGCATAAAAGCTAAAGAAGAATAAAGGGATAAGTAAATACGAAAGATAGAATGCCAACAAATGTACGAAGGCTTTAAACGGATGAATCGTTTCCGTGCGTGACTGACTTAACCAAGCTTGGGAAATTGCCCAAACGCCCAGCACAGCCAACCCGATATAAAAATACATCACTACGGAATCTAATTCCCACATACATTTGCTCTACAATTTGCCTAACGAGAAAACTCGGTCACTATATTTATCTTTTCACAGCTGACACTTATACTCAAATCAAATTTTTTAGTATGTCTAACAGTATGAACTCAGCTACACCGAAACAGCAAAATTTGCCCTTCATACACAACCGCACTAAGGCGGTTTTGCTGAGTTGTAGCCTTGTTTTGACTTTATCTGCATGTAGTACCTTGCCTAAACAGCACACTCAACCTGTGGAATATGCCTTTAATACTCCTACAGACGATACTAGCCTTGCCAAAATTGTGTTGCCGCTACGGGAACAAAATCCTAACTTAACCGGTTACCACGTTCTTTATGACCCATTAGAAGCCTTAGCGGCTCGAATCGAGCTAATCAATAAAGCCGAAAAAAGTTTAGATCTACAATACTATATTTGGGATAACGACAAAATTGGTGCTTTGGCCCTACATGCCATGATCAAAGCTGCAGATCGTGGGGTGAAAATTCGTTTATTGGTCGATGACAACAATGCCAAAAAAATGGAAGGCATTTATATGGCACTCGACCAACATGCCAATATTGATGTCAAACTGTATAATCCCTACCGCTTCCGACATTTCCGCCCTGTCGATATGGTGCTGGATCTAAAACGCATCAACCGCCGTATGCACAACAAAAGCTTTATTGCAGACAATCAAATTGCTCTGATTGGTGGTCGCAATATGAGTAACCAATACTATAACGTCAGTGATAATTATCAATTTTCCGATGTCGACGTCATGTTGGTCGGTGCGGCATCCGATGAAATCATTCATTCTTTTGATGAATATTGGAATGATGATTATGCCTTTCCAGTACGCCAATTGGTCAATCCACGCCACTATAGCTTGCGCTTTGACAGTCTCAAACAACAACTCGATGACTATAACCAAGAAGCCACTGTGGTCAATTATTTGGACTTAGCCAACCGTTCACATGCCTTTGATGACTGGCTCAACAATAAAATCCAATTTGACTGGGTCAAAGCCGAAGTGGTCAAAGACTCCCCGAGCAAAATCAAATCTAAGGCCAAAAAAGAAGAGCATCTCAACTTTCAGCTGCTCAACCGTTTAGATAAACCGGAGCAAAGTGTCGATATCGTTTCAGCCTACTTTGTTCCAGAAAAACAAGGTGCGGAACGCCTAAAAAACCTCAGTGCCGATGGCGTGAAAGTCAGAGTTTTGACCAACTCATTCCAGGCCAATGACGTGCCATTGGTTCATGCTTTTTATAGCAAATATCGCCAAGATCTATTGGAACACGACGTTCAACTCTATGAATTTCTCTCTAGACCTGATGCAGAAAACCTCAACACCAATACCAAAGAGTTGGCGGAAAAATCTAAAGTTAGTCTGAAAGGTTTAAGCCGTTCGAGTCTGCATGCCAAACTGATGGCAATTGATGAAAAACAAGTTTTTATTGGTTCATTTAACTTTGACCCTCGCTCAGCATATTTAAATACTGAAATTGGGGTATTACTGAATAGCCCACGTTTAGCCAAAGCCGTCCACTACACCATGGATGAAAATTTGAGTAAATATGCCTATAAGTTGGTGCTCAATGCAGACCAACAAATCAATTGGAAAATTAAGCTATCAAATGGTCAAACGCGTATTTATCCACGTGAACCGAAAATCAAGTGGTGGCAAAAAGCAGGAGTGAAATTTGTTTCTTGGTTGCCGCTCGAAGGCTTTATGTAAGGATCGTGCTGCAAAGGCATCCCCTTGCAGCCTGTATCATTAAATTATTTAGCTTCAACTGGAACTGGCGCTTTAAGAACTTTGGCTTGAAGCTCTGCTAATCCCTGATTCATTTTTTGCTGCACTTCTTGTGTCAGACTGTCAACAGTATGACCTGCCGAATCAATTGCGGGCAATGTCATCAGATGCGCTGTGACTTTCGGCATTTCTAAGACATTTTTGACATGTCGATCAAAGCTAATGTCTCCGACATAGGGCGCAATATTATCGAGTTCACCGTCCTGATTCACATAGCAAATTAAGCAAATTTGGACTGGACGTTCGGCTTCAATTGCCGCACCTAAAATACGACCATGAATTTTTTTAATTTTGCTGCCATCTGAAGTGGTGGCTTCTGGGAAAAAGAGTACCGGCGTATCTTGTTTTAAGAAGCCCGTAATTTGTTCTTTAATTTTAATTGAGTCGCCAGAACCACGCTTAATAAATAAGGTGCCACCGCCTTTCGCCAAATTACCCAGTACCGGCCATTTTTCAATTTCAGCTTTCGCCAAAAAGAAAACACGTGCGCCAGAACCCAAAACTGCCACATCTAACCATGAAATATGATTACTTACCCAAAGGGCTGGTTGACGTGGAATTTCGCCATGCACTTTGACTTCAAGATTAAATACTTTGCATAACTTGCGACAAAAATACTGCACATAGCGGGTATTTTGCGGGTTATTCGGGTCTTTATACAATTGATGACGATAAACCAAATAAAAACCCTGCGTCACGGCAACAGCTGCTGCACCGACTTTTTTACAATACAAATAAAATTTTGAAAACACATTAATTTGCGGTGTATTGACGATTTGAGGTTGATTCATAAACGGTTCACTAAAAGGACACGGTGCCACAATTTGGCGTAAATTTTCATCATCATATACCGAAGACAGTTTTTTTGCATTGATCATAAAAACCGAAGTCGAAGATAATATTTTCCCATTTTAATCGTTTTTAAAAATCAAATATGATTTTTATATCGGTTTTAAAGGTTAAAATTATGAATCATTCACATTCAGATACCCCTCCTATTTCTTCATGGCAAGCTTTAAAAGCCATTGCTGGTTTTTCACTGATATATATGAGTGTGCTTTTTTTACTGGCACTGAGCTTTCACAGCTTTCTCTAATTGAATAGCACAACATACAGCAACTTAGCCATTAATCCCTCACTTAGATTAACCCTCGCACTGCATTTTCGCCTAAAATGAATCTTTAAATAGGAGTGTGTGCTGAGTGGAAAATTTAAATCAACATCAAGCGAGCGGTGAACGCGTAATTTTAGTCAGCGTAGCAGTACAAATGCTCGCAGACCTTGATGCCGAAGAATTCCACTTACTTGCTCAATCTGCAGGTGCCAATATTCTGCAACATGTGCATGCACAGCGTATTAAGCCTGATGCCAAATTATTTATTGGCTCAGGGAAAGCTGAAGAAATTGCCGAAGTGGTTGCAGAGCATGAAGCCGAATTGGTCATCTTTGACCATGCCCTCACCCCTGCCCAAGCACGTAATCTTGAACGCATCATGCGTTGTCGTGTGGTCGATCGTACAGAATTAATTTTAGATATTTTTGCCCAACGCGCACGTACCTATGAAGGTAAGTTGCAAGTTGAATTGGCCCAATTACAACATATGGCTTCACGACTGATTCGTAGTCGTGGCGATCTCGATAGCCAAAAAGGTGGGATCGGCCTACGTGGACCGGGTGAAACGCTGCTGGAAACTGACCGTCGGCTACTCAAGCTCCGTATGGGACAACTCAAAGCGAAACTTGAGAAAGTCCGCCAAACACGTATGCAAGGTCGTGTGGCACGTCAAAAAGCTGCTGTTCCAACCGTGTCATTGGTGGGTTATACCAATGCGGGTAAATCGACCTTATTTAATAATTTAGCAAAAAGTGATGTCTATGCAGCAGACCAACTTTTTGCGACACTTGACCCAACTTTACGCCGTCTACATTGGGATGGCATCGGCAACTTAGTTCTCGCAGATACTGTAGGTTTTGTGCGTAATTTATCGCACTCACTGGTCGAGTCGTTTAAAGCCACCTTAGAAGAAACGTTGGAGGCGACCTTATTGTTACATGTCATTGACTCCAGCAGTCCGGACATGATGGAACAAATCGAGGCTGTCGAAAAAGTACTGAAAGAAATTGGTGTCGATGTTCCGATTCTGCGCGTTTATAACAAAATTGATGTCAGTGGCGAAGATCCTAAAATCATCTATGGCAAGCCACATCAGCCGGAACGTGTCTATGTCTCAGCACATAGTGGTAAAGGTCTTCCCTTATTACGCCAAGCGGTTCAAGAATGCTTAATGGGACAGATTCAAAGCTTTGAAGTCCGTCTAAAACCGGCTTATGGCAAATTAAGAACACAACTGTATGCGCTCAATGTGATCCAAAATGAAAGTTATGATGAACAAGGCAACTTAATTTTGCACGTCATCATTGCCCCGCATAAGTTAGAACAACTGATTAAACAGGCGCATTTACCCATCGAAGAAATCTTGGGAACGCGTGCGCAACAATTTCAACGTCCACTTGAAGAATTTGAAATTAAAGACTAAATCGGTTAAAACTTGATTAGTATAATTTTAACGAAAGACAAAAATGGACTGGATCAAGCGCATCGACTGGAAAGCCTGGATAGGCACCATTGCATTAATTATTATTTTCCGTGAAGGCGCGGTCTGGGTCATGAAGCAATTCAATCACCCAGAATTAGGCAATCTAGTCGGTTTGATTGCCCTCTTGATCGTGCTTTCATTTTGGAGAAAATTCAACAAAATTCCAGCCAGTTTGGTCGATACCAATAATAAAATCATGAAAGAAAGTGCCTTTGCCTTCTTACCCATTAGTGCAGGCTCATTGCTGATGATGATGCATTTAGGTGATGAAATTCCAATGTTTTTGATTGTTCTCTTTGTCAGCACCCTCATACCGCTGTGGGTCTACGCAAAAATGTCTAAGAAATGGCTATAGGAGAATCAACATGCTTTCAATCATCTCTGGATTCATCATTACCCTGATCGCCTATCTTGTCGCAAAACCTATTAATAAAAAATTACCGCAAATCCCCGTGATTGTGATTGGGATGTTTTTCGTCATTGGTATGCTCTATCTTTTTGGCATTTCCTATGAAAGTTATATGGCACAGGTCAATCCACTGTTCAATAACTTACTCGGCTATGTCACAGTGGCCTTGGCCATTCCTTTAGCAGCAATGCGCTACGATGACTTGCCATTAAAAGCCGTGGGCGGGATTTTAGTCTTTGCCAGTATCAGTGCCGTTGCCCTCCCTATGGGGCTGGCTTATTTATTGCATTTGTCAGATCCAACCATTATGGCTTTTGCTACACGGGCAGTGACCACCCCAATTGCCATCAACATTGCGACGCTGCTGCATTCCCCGATTCCTTTGGTGATTTTGATTGTGATTTTATCAGGGGTGATTGGCGCAGCATTTTCACCCATCATACTCAAAAATATTCATGATGAACGTGCATCAGGACTCGCCTTAGGACTTGCTGCACATGCGATTGGCACAGCTCAAGCTTGGCAGCGCGGCAGCATTGCTGGGCGCTATGCAGCATTTGGCATGGCGGTAAATGCAGTCTTCACAGCAATCTGGTTGCCAACTTTCATACTCTATCTACAAAATATGTGACTGAGCAATCACTTTTAAATGATTGTTTTGTATAAAAAATAAACTTAATATAAATTCAAGGGTACGCCACAACACATTGAACGATGTGCTGTGGATGTTACATTTTTGGTAAAGTCACTTTTGTGCAACATGTCAACTTTCCCGAATAAAATGTAAATATTTATGCTTAGAGTAGTTGCTCTAAGTTCAAATATTACCTAGTATGATCAATAAACCCTCACAAAGTGTATTGATAAAGGATTATTAATATGATCGAAAAAAGTTTGAAATGGGCTGCATTATTCGGTGCCGTAGTCACAAGCTCTGCACTTTATGCTCAAGATCTTACAGGGACTTGGCAACAAATTGACGATAAAACCGGTTCGCCTAAAGCACTGATCGAAATTCGAAAAGATGCCAAAGACACCTATACCGGCAAAATTGTCAAAGTGACGCCACGTCCGGGTTATACACCAAAGGAAAAATGTGTGAATTGCCCTGCACCTTATACCAACCAGCCTATTTTAGGGATGGATGTATTTAAGGGGCTGAAACTTGAAAGGGAAAATACCTACTCTCAAGGGAAAATTATTGATCCTTTGGCAGGCAAAATTTACAGCTTAAAAGGCAAAATTTCTGCCAATGGTAAGCGCTTACATTTACGTGGATATCTGGGGATTTCCGCGATTGGTCGTACACAGACATGGATTCGCGCTGAATAAATTTTAAATTTATTCAGTAAATTGATTTGACATAGGTGAACCACCTACAGGGAATATCTGATGAAAAAATTAAAAGTGAGCCTCTTATTCTTAGCTGCTGTAATGAGTGGTTCAGCTTTTGCTCAAGACCTTTCAGGGACTTGGCAACAAATTGATGATAAAACAGGTTCACAAAAAGCCATTATTGAAATCCGTAAAGAAAGTAATGGCACATTCGTGGGTAAAATCATCAAAGTGACGCCGCGTCCGGGCTATACACCACGCGACACCTGCGTAAACTGCCCTGCACCCTACAAAAACAAGCCAATCTTAGGCCTTGATATCTTAACAGGTTTAAAACATATTGAAGGCACTAATAACTACGACAAAGGCCGTATTATTGACCCGCTTTCAGGCAAAGTTTACGACACAAAAATCCGTTTAAATGCCAGTGGGAAACGCCTAACTTTACGGGGTTATATGGGTGTTTCTGCACTTGGTCGTAGCCAAACTTGGATTCGCCAAGAGTAACCTCAAACAAGTAAAAAAACCGCCGACATGGCGGTTTTTCTTATTCCGAATATCTTCAAATTATTTTTAAATTAAAGTTGACTATTCTCATAAACTTTCTAACATACGTGCTCATAAATCATGCTTCTCGGGGAAAAGCGATTATGTTTAAAAAAATATTATTCAGCCTATGCACATTCGGTTTGATGAATGTCGCATTTGCAAATGACATTGCCGGCACGTGGCAACAAATTGACGATAAAACAGGAGCTGCCAAAGCGATTATTTCGATTCATAAAGAATCCAATAATACCTATACCGGTAAAATTATTAAAATTACACCACGTCCGGGCTATACACCGCAAAAAAACTGTAATAAGTGCCCTGCGCCTTATACCAACCAACCAATTCTCGGTATGGAGATTATTAAAGGTTTAAAACAAGTTAATGACACAAATAATTATGAAAAAGGCCGTGTTATCGACCCATTGGCAGGTAAACTTTACGATGCAAAAATTCGTTTGAATAGCACGGGGAAACGTCTCACTTTACGTGCAAGTATTGGTGTTTCAGTACTTGGCCGTAACCAAACTTGGATTCGTTTAGACTAATCCTCACACCAATAAAAAAGCCGCATCAATGCGGCTTTTTTATTTTTAAATACTTACATTACAGGATTATCGACAGCAAACATGTGCTGATCTTCTAAACGATAGGCCATCAACTGATTGCCCCAGACACATCCGCCATCCACATTTTGGATTTTTGCTGAAATGCTTTTTCCTTGTAAAGCAGCCCAATGACCAAAAAGAATTTGATGGGTCTGAGCTGCTTGTGACTCAAACTCAAACCATGGCTTAAAACCCTTCGGCATAGGGTCATCGAGTGAATCTTTAAAACTGAACTCTAATCGACCTTCTGCATCGGTTAAGCGCATGCGGGTCAAATAGTTGGTAATACAGCGTAAGCGCGCATGACCAGACAAATCATCCGACCATAGGTTCGGCTCTTTACCGTACATCACTTGAAGAAACGCATCGACCACATCAAAGTCGTCATGACCAATCACCGCTTCCACTTCCTTTGCCAAGTCTGCGGTTTGCTGCGCAGTCCAATTCAAAGGAATACCCGCATGAGTCAAAATGGTTTGCTCATTCGGAAATAGACACAGCGGCTGCTTGCGTAACCAATCAATCAAATCATCACTTTCTAAAGCGTGAATCACATCATCGATATTGTCTTTAGGATTGATATCCTTAATACCACGAGCGCATGCCAGCAAAGTCAGATCATGATTGCCCAGTACCGTCGCCGCAACTTCACTATCCACTAATTTTTTGATGAACCGCAAAGCGCCTACCGTGTTTTCACCCCGTGCGACGAGATCACCGGCAAACCATATAAAATCTTGGTCTGCATCAAACTTGATCTCTTTCAGTAAAGCTTTTAATGCTTCAAAACAGCCTTGAACATCACCAATGACATAGTTATAGCGAATATTGCGAGTCATAATTATTTAAGCCACCATTTGATCTGCTAATGCGACAAATTCTGCAAGTGTTAGGGTTTCAGGACGCGCCATTGGATCAACCCCTGCATTTTCAAAACCATCTTCAACCAACATGCCTTTTAAGCTGTTACGCAAGGTCTTGCGGCGCTGAGTAAAGACATGTGAAACCAAACGCGCAAGCGCTTTTTCATCTTTCGCCACAATCGGTTTAATAGCATAAGGCTCTAAACGGAATACCGCAGAGGTGACTTTTGGCGGCGGATTAAACGAACCCGGCGGCACTTCAAATAAAAACGTCGGTTTACAGAAGTATTGGATCATCACCGATAAACGGCCGTATTCTTTGGTATTCGGTGAAGCGGTAATACGGTCCACGACTTCTTTTTGCAGCATGAAGTGCATGTCTTTGACTTTGTCGCCAAACTCCAAGAGATGAAACAGCAGCGGTGTCGAGATGTTATACGGCAAGTTGCCAACCACACGCAGTGGACGGCCTTCGGCAAACAGCTCGGTAAAGTCATATTTCAGCGCGTCGGTTTCAACAATGGTCAAGCGCTCGGGATGAGGCACACGGCCCGGCAAACCTGCGGCTAAGTCACGGTCCAGCTCAACCACAGTTAAAGCATCGCATTCACCAATTAAAGGCGATGTAAGCGCAGCAAGACCGGGACCAATTTCGACAATATTGTCACCAGTACGCGGATTTACCGAACGCACAATTTTGGCAATAACACGTTGATCATGTAAGAAATTCTGTCCAAACCGCTTACGCGTGTGATGCCCTTCATCTTTTGGGTTTAGGGCATTAATTTGATACATAAAATTCTCCGCATAGGTTTATTACAACGATTACTGACTTGATTCAAATTCACTCAAGCGAGCAAAAATTTCTTCGGACTTGGTCACATTATCCCGAGCCGCTTTAATTACACTGAGCAATGGCTCTCTTTGTTGCAACAAAGCCATTGTTTCAGATTTCATCATTTCTTCAGTTTCCGCCTGAATAGAGAGCAAACTTTCACGCATTTCAGCATTGTTTACGCGCTCTACACCCAGTTCGGGATTACCATTCAGTTGAGCCTTCAAATAAAGATTGAAAGTTTCAAAATCTGCTAAAAAGTCATCTAAATCGTCTGGATGAATAGAATTCACATCATTTAACTTCAGCAAAGAACTCAACATTCGTCCCGCAATATAGACTTGATTTTTGGCAATCATTGCTTGAATAGCTGAATTGTTTACTCTAGCCATCTTATCAGCCAGAATGTTATATTCAGCTTGAATACCCGGAATGGTTTCACTTACAAGAAGTTGAGATTCATATAGCGCACTCAGGCTATTTTGATGCTGTACAAGCAGATCAATATTAGCATTGATTGCCTGTCCATCTTGAAGCATTTTATCAGCACCATCACGATTCGCATATTTTTTATGCACCGCAGTCAGCGCTTGATTAAATTTTTGCTGATTATGTTTAAAGCCATCCACGGCAGCCGGTGATGCAAAACGTATAAATCCTTCCGTCTGTTTTGGAATTTGCAGCGATAATACTTTTAATTCACAAGAATGATGATCTGTAGCGAGCGTTGAGCATGCTGACAGCATCAACGCTAACGCAATCCCAAAAAATGGGCGAATGATCGATTTCGCCCTAAGCATCTTGTTATTTTCCTGTTTTATTTTTGATAATTTTTTACTATTATTCATATAAAATTCAAACCTTTATTATTAAGTTTCGTTATTTTTCGCACTTGCTAATTCTAAAGCCAAATCAACCGCCACCTGTAAACTCGAACTTTTAGCAAGACCAGTTCCAGCCAGTGACAGTGCTGTGCCGTGATCCACTGAAGTCCGAATAAACGGTAAGCCCAAAGTGATATTGATGGCTTCGCCAAAGCCCTGCGACTTTAACACAGGTAAGCCCTGATCGTGATACATCGCCAAAACCGCATCGGCATCTTTTAAATTTTCAGGGGTAAATAAGGTATCAGCAGGTAAGCTCAGGCTCATATTCACCCCTTGAGCGCGATAACGCTCTAGCACCGGATTGATCACTTCAATCTCCTCCATGCCCAAATAGCCATCTTCACCCGCATGCGGATTTAAACCGCAGACTAAAATATGCGGATGATCTTTTTTAAATTTGGTTTTTAAATCATGAATTACAATATCAATGACTTGATGCAAACGTTCTTGAGTAATGGCATCGGCTACATCACGAAGCGGTAAATGTGTAGTTGCCAATGCGACACGGAGCGTTTTGGTCGCAAGCATCATCACGACACGATCAACGCCTGCAAATTCTTGATAAAACTCCGTATGTCCGCTGAAATGGATACCGGCATCATTAATAATCGACTTTTGCACAGGTGCAGTTGCAACACCTACACTTTTGCCAGACATCGCATAATCTGCAGAACGACGTAATTGTTCCAACACATAGGCTGCATTATTCACATCTAACTGACCTGCAATAACAGGTGTAGTTACAGGTACATGTTCCACATAAAGCTGACCTAGAGCTGCCGAACCCTCCTGCCCAACATAGTCAATCAGTTCAACTTCGAGCTTTAACTGTTGAGCACGCTTGAGCAGCAAATCTTTATCAATAAGAACCACAAGTGGCCTTTCATCTATTCGATTGGCTAAGCTCAAACAAATATCAGGTCCGATACCTGCGGGTTCACCGCTCGTGATATATAAAGGCAGCATGGGTCTATCCTGTGTGTGCAATAGCATTATTATACTGTGTGATGCACATGACAGACCTAATTTTATTGACTAAAAATATCGGACTAAAACTCAAAAATAACCGCGTTGTGCGACATTGTATGGAATGAAATCGAAAGCAAAACCTGAAATGCCAATGATCCAAATCAGTGCAATAAGAATTACAATGCCGCGCTGAACGGTCGGTACATGCTGCGGGTAGTTCGTTATCAGCCAAAAAACATACCGCCCACAAGCAATAATCCAATCAACAGATAAACCAATAAATAACTAAGGAAAAATAAAGTGAGCATCATTAACAAAACGATGATTGCGCCATCCGCCCCATGCAAAGACACCAAATACAAAAAAGTTGGGCTTAAAATCAAGGTGCTACATAAGCCCATTAAATACCACCAATGTCGCCAAAATAAGGGGTCAGGTGTGGTTTTTAACAGATTAGAATTCGACATGATTTACATTCACCCGCATTTTTTATAATTTCTGGATTATCTGCTGTTTATTGCTGAAGAAATATACTACAATACAGCGCTTGAAATTTTATATTTTCATTTGTGATTCTTCACGTATTCGTATAGAATCGCGTCTCCTTTTGTTTGGACAGCTTCCATAGTCCAAACCAACTATAATAGGTAGTGGTTTAATGAAAACTCTCAGCGCTAAGCCAGCTGAAGTTCAACACGACTGGTACGTTGTTGATGCTTCTGGCAAAACTTTAGGTCGCCTTGCGACTGAAATCGCTCGTCGTTTACGCGGTAAGCACAAAACTTCTTATACTCCTCACGTTGACACTGGTGACTACATCGTTGTTATCAATGCTGAGCAAGTTCAAGTGACTGGTAAAAAATCACTTGATAAGAAATATTATCGCCACACTGGTTTCCCTGGTGGTATTCGTGAAACTAATTTCGAAAAATTAGTTGCTCACAAACCAGAAGAAATCTTCGAACGTGCTGTAAAAGGCATGTTGCCAAAAGGTCCTCTTGGTTATGCAATGATCAAGAAAATGAAAGTGTACGCTGGTACTGAGCATCCACATACTGCTCAACAGCCACAAGTTTTGGACATCTAAGGGATACAGCACATGGCTACTAACTATGGTACAGGTCGCCGTAAGACCGCAACTGCACGTGTTTTCCTATCAGCTGGTACTGGTAAACTCGTAATCAACAACCGTTCTTTAGAACAATATTTCGGTCGTGAAACTGCTCGTATGGTTGTTAACCAACCACTTGAGCTTTTAGAAGCTACTGAGAAATATGACCTTTACATCACTGTTGCTGGTGGTGGTATCGGTGGTCAAGCAGGCGCTATCCGTCACGGTATTACTCGTGCATTGATCGCTTCTGACGAAACTCTTAAACCTGCTCTTCGTCAAGCTGGTTTCGTTACTCGTGATGCTCGTGAAGTTGAACGTAAGAAACTTGGTTTACGTAAAGCTCGTAAACGTCCTCAATTCTCTAAACGTTAATTCGTTTACCGAATCGGACAAAAAACCTTGGCTTATGCCAAGGTTTTTTTATATCTTGATTTTTATGAAGATGATGCAAATATAACAACGAACCGATAAACCAAGAGACTCAAACTCGCAATTAAGCATATAACCGACAGTGTTAGTGTAATTGTACAGATGGTGATTTTGTTTTTTTGTTCAGGGCTATCATCCTCTGCTCCATAATCAGAGGCATAACCTCCAGCGAGTGCCGTATAAAAGCCAATGCCCATAAAAATAACAGCAGCTAAAAATAATAATTTTTGTACAAGTGCAATGGTCATCATGCGGTGACGATCAGGTAAATGAATGACATGAAAAGCTATCAGATAAAATCAAATAAAACAAAACTGTAATTTTCACTGTAGCTGCATTGATATTGCTAAAGTCCCCGTGATTTTACTGTCTAATTTTAGTATCCTATCTTATTCATTTCTCATCGTCTCGGATTATGTCAGTCGAAAATGCACCTCTTCAAGGGATTACGCTTTACAGTCATGCGGATGACTTTCGCTCACACTGGATACGCTATGTACTTGCAGAGAAGCAAATCAAACATAATTTAATTATTGCTGATGATGAAGACGAAGATCTTGCAAGTTTAAATCCCTACAATCAACTTCCGATGATGATTGAAAATGGCCTAAAACTCTATAAAAGCAGTATTATTGCCGAATATCTGGATGACCGATATCGTCAAAATAAACTGTATGCAGATGCACCCATGCCTCGTGCAGAGCAACGTCAATATGTATGGCGCTTCGAACAAGATTGGTTAAGACTGGCTGATATTATGCTTCGCCATCCCGATACCCTCGATGAAAAAGCCAAGCAAAACGCACAAAAACAATTACGTGATACACTCATTTCACTAACCCCCTTGTTTCAGCATTATCCTTATTTTATGTCTGAACAATTTAGCATGTTAGACTGTATGCTCGCGCCTATATTTCTGCGCCTAAAAGCCATGGGTATTGAGCTTCCCAAACAGCAATGCCGCCCTATATTTCTCTATTGCCAACGCATCTTTAGCCGTCCAGCATTTATCAAATCAATGACATTGCAGGAAAAAAATCGCTATAGCGAGCTTTTAGTAAAAAATTAATTTTCCATAAATATTCGAGTAAGCATTATGTCTGAACAGGAACTACAACTCACTCCAACACGTCCATACTTAACACGGGCACTTTATGAATGGATTTGTGAAAACCAACTTACCCCCTACCTACTTGTCGATGCGACACAGAATGGTACGATGGTGCCAGTTCAATATATTCAAGATGGCCAAATTGTCCTGAATATCGCACCTCATGCAACGCATGCGCTACACATGAGTAATGAGACGATTACTTTCTCTGCACGCTTTGGTGGCGTTTCGCAAAACCTCTATATCCCCTTTTCTGCTGTTCTAGGCATCTATGCACGTGAAAATGGTCAAGGCATGTTCTTCGATCCTCAAGAATATGAAGGTATTCAGAATGATCAAAATGCTTTAAAATCAAACGACCAAGAACAACAAGAGCAACCGAAGAAAAAACCGGGTTTAAGGTTGCTCGATTAAAGAATAAGGAAGCGAATAATGGCTTTTGATTTAGTACAATATTTTGTCGAACAAATAGAATCTCAAAAGCCTACGCTTTTAAGTCATTTAAATCGTGAAGAAAAACGACAACATTTACGTGAAATTAATGCTTTAACCTTAGGTGAATTGATTCATCAGCTACGCATTAATGGTGAAAAGGTTTATCAAGAAATTACTCAGCCTGATGAACTCTATATTCAGGAAGTTTCACGTCATCTCACCACCAACCCTTCAAATGCATCAACATTAGAACGCTCTGAACTCGAAAACCTAACTACAGAAGTTTTTCATTTACAATTAAATGAATTAAAACAACTTCATGATACAGGCTCACATTCACCGCAAAGTATTCGAGAATTACTCAACGGACAAATTGAACATCTTTCTGGTCAAGCGGATGATTGGGTTTGGTCAACAAACAACCTAACAGAGCTCCTTGGTTCTAAACCAAATCTTCAAGAAGAGATATCATTAGAGGCATCAATGAAGGAGTTCAATCAAATGGTTAATCAACAACATACACAAGAAGACGTAACAACTGAAGTACAAGTACCGACTTGGTCAAAAATTGTAGAGCCAGTAGTTGCAGTGGTGATTCTATGGATTTTGGCATCTGCAGCATGTAATATTTTTGCTTAATTGACTTCATTTCTCTAAATCTATGACCTGCTTTTTAAGCAGGTTTTTTTTAATCGAATATTTAGGATATTGATATTTTAAATATAAAATTTACCCGATAAAGGTAGCCAAATAATGATCCCAGGCAGTATCGTGGACAACCTATCCCTCTAAATTCTTAAAATATTTCTGCTCAAAGGCTTCTGGGCTTAACCAACCATTTGCAGAGTGCCTTCTCACTCGATTGTAGTAAATCTCAATATAGTCAAACAAGACAACATTGGCTTCTTTTCGGGTCAAAAATACACTGCCATGTACCACATGACCTTTAAATGTGTGAAAGAAGCTTTCTGTTACTGCATTATCCCATGAGCAATATACTGCGCAAGGCCTCGTCTAGACATGCTTTGGATGCAGTTATTCATCAATAATAGCGCTCTAAAATCACGACTACAGTGCTGTGAGCCTTGGTCAGAATGGACCATGATATTCGTTGGATACCCGCCCACAATTCAAATTATGCAGTCATTGGCTTATGTTAGCCTGGATGATTTCAGAAGAACGAACCATTCATGAAATTTTAAATAAACCCTTTTATCATCCAACTTTAGAAGAAGGGTTAAGAACTGCATTAAAGCATGCACGACGTCAGTTAAGATAATTTTATCGTTTTAGGTCGATTTATAGCGTTGGATTTCCAACGCTTTATTATCGCCCCTTTTTATCTTTTTTCCACACATAAAAAAACACCCCCTGCACTAGTCAGAGGGTGTTTCGAATAATGAGCTGGCGATGACTTACTCTCACATGGGTAACCCCACACTACCATCAGCGCTAAGAGGTTTCACTTCTGAGTTCGGGAAGGGATCAGGTGGTTCACTCTTGCTATTGTCG
>NZ_VOZS01000023.1:0-40781 GCF_013419675.1 Acinetobacter sp. YH12069
AAAGTTTTACGTACTTTAACTGAATCAACCTATGAAATTCAGCCTCAGCAAAGTCATTATGAATCTCTCGAAGTAGATGAGTTCTGGAATTTTGTTGGAAATAAAAAGAATAAACAATGGCTTATTTTTGTTCAAAAGTCATATTTTACCTCGGAGAAACCGGACATTTTTATTGGTGAGAATATAGACACTTTAAATGGGTTCTAACACTCTCGTTTCGTATAACAGCCATTATGTTAAATGAATGATAATTGACATTTTGTTCATTAATACTGATATGCAACGAATTTTATTATATGTCACCCCTCAATTACAAATATAAATGACTGCTCGTCTAATCATCTCCATTACACAATTAAATGTTAAAATGCATAGCTACTTCATCTAAGATAAAATATATGTATCCAAATCTACAGCACAGCTTCGAAAACAGCGTCATTCTCGTTGTAGAAGATGATTATGATATTGGTGACATTCTTGAAAAATACATAAAAAATGAAAACATGCAGGTCATCCGTGCATTGGATGGACAACAAGCTTTAGAGTGCCTAAAAGCCAACTCTATCGACCTGATTCTCCTTGATATTAAATTACCCAAACTAAATGGCTGGGAAATTCTACAAATCATCCGTCAAACAAGTCATTTACCTGTCATTATGCTGACTGCCTTAGATGATCAAGTGAATAAGATCATGGGGCTAAAAATGGGTGCTGATGACTTTATTATTAAGCCATTTAACCCAAACGAAGTGATTGCACGAATACAAGCCGTACTTAGACGAAGTACAAGCCAAAATATGGAAATAACTAATATTATTCGTTATAGAAATATTGAAATTAATCCAGATCATCATCAAGTTTACATTTCAAATGGTCAAAGAAATCAGTTGCTCAACCTTACGTTAACTGAGTATAAGATACTGTTTTTGATGGCAAAAACACCGAATAAAGTCTTTACACGTAATGAATTGATCCAAAACTGTATGCCTGAAAGTGATGCTTTAGATCGCACTGTAGATAGCCATATCAGCAAATTACGCAAAAAACTTGAAGAAAATGATGTAAATGGCTTATTAATCAATGTCCGTGGCGTGGGGTATCGCTTAGATCAAAATCATGAAATTTAACTTTTTTAAAAATTCTGTTGGAATTAACTTCCAGTTTATTATCATGATGAGCCTATTCAATTTAGGCATTACGCTGTTATCTTTCATGATTGGCTATTTTGTTTATAGCTGGGCGATAAAAATAGGTTTTCTAAATACACAAGTTATTAATTCAAATGAATTTTCAGTTACCTCCGTTGACTTTATCTGGCTGTTTTTAGTGCTATTAACAGGCTTTTTTCTTTCTACTATCCTCGCCTTTAAATATGGAAAACGCTATACACAGCCAATTAGTGATTTAGCAGATGTTATTCAACAAATTCAACAAGGCAATTTAGCACTCAGAATTAAACAGCCACATCATGATATTCCACATGAAATCAAGTCTCTTATTGAGAACTTCAATGAAATGGCAAACCAACTTGAAGTATCAGTTAAGAATTCAACTGTTTGGAATGCTGCAATTGCACATGAATTACGAACACCTGTGACAATATTACAAGGTCGCTTGCAAGGTATTGTCGATGGTATATTTATTGCCGATAAAGCTTTACACCTAAGCTTATTGAACCAAGTCGAAGGCTTATCTTACCTTGTGGAAGATTTACGGACACTGACACTTATTGAAAATAAACAATTACGATTAGAACTAGAAAAGACCAATTTAAAAAATAGTATTGAAAAATGTCTGCAGATGTTTAATGAACGGTTTCATGTTAAAGGTTTAACTATTGTTTTAAATTTGACGGATAAATTGGTTTGCGTTGATATAAGAAGGATGGAACAGGTCTTTATTGCATTGTTCTCTAACTTTCTAAGATATTCGAATGCTGGAAAAATAAATATTACATCTGTAACCACAGCAGAACATTGGGTATTGACGTTTGAAGATGAAGGTCCTGGTATTGATGAATCGCATCTTAAACACCTGTTCAAACCCTTCTATCGACTGGAAGACTCTAGATCATGTCTAGATGGCGGTACTGGATTAGGCTTGGCAGTGATTGATGCAATTATTGAAGCACACCAAGGTCATATTTATTATTCTAAATCCAAAAACTTAGGTGGCAGCTGTTTTACTATTCAACTAAATCGTAAGACATCAACTCATTTATAATGTGTTAAGTTCAGATTAATACGGCTTAATTTAAACCATAAATTTAAGATAAATTGATGTCTGAACTTAACCATTCTGTTTGATGATCCTCAAATAAATTTCATCACAATGAATTCTCATCTCGATATTTAGCTAGCATAAAAAATACCACAATGGAGAGTATCCCGATGATAATCCCTGCTGTTAATAATAAATTAACATGAGCTGAACTGAAGGCAATTTTACCTGCGTTAATCAATGCTGTACCTTGTTCAACGGGTAACTGGCTCGCCACTAAATAGGTATCACCAATCGAAAGTCTGGCTTTTTCTGCTAAAACAGCAGTTAAATCTGACGGCACTTGAAGATGACTGCCAAATATATAGGCCATGAAAACACCAAATAAAGTAATACCTAGTCCTGTACCCAGTTCATAACCTGTACTTTCAAGTGAACCTGCCGCACCGCCCTTTTCTGCAGGTACTGAGCCCATGATCGCAATGGATGAAGCTGTTAAACCAATACTCAGTGTTAATCCAATCGAAGCTAAAATAAAGGGAACGATGATTCCCGGATGATGAAAATCTGAATAACTCAAACTGACCAACGCAATTGCTGCCAATATTAATGACATGGTCGCAACCAGACGGAGTCCAAATTTATTGGATAAAAAACCAGCAATAGGCCCGCCAATAGCGGCCGCAACCATAATCGGAACCATAAAAAGACCGGCTTGCAGCGGTGTTAAACGAATGACATATTGCAGCTCCATTGCCAAAGTTAACTCAACCCCTGCCAAAGCGCCTGCAGCAACCATTGCCATAATAATGCCGGCTAAAATAGCAGGACGTGAAAATAGCGAAAGATCTAGCATCGGCTGAGGAGAATTCAGCTGTTTGCGTACAAATATGGTTAATAAGCCGATAGATAAAACGACCAAAGGCAAGACAATCAACAACGACTGTTTACCGCCTAAGCCTGCTTTTAGTGCATATACAAACGAAATCAAACCGACAATCAGCAATAGCGCTTGACCAAATGCCCAATGTCCAGGGGTTATAGCTTCTTTTCGGGACAATAAGAAATAGCACATTGGTGCGACAACCAGCATGATTGGGACGTTAATCAGGAAAACTGAACCCCACCAGAAATATTCTAACAATCCCCCACCAATGAGCGGTCCAATGGCGGCACCGGCTGATCCGATTGTGCCCCAAATACCCAGCGCAATGGCACGTTCGCGACTGTCTTCGAAGGTTCTGCGAATAATACCCAATACACAGGGCATAATCATGGCACCGCCTAATGCTAATAAAGCACGTGCGGCAATCAGCATAGAAGCCGTTTGGGAAAATGCCGCAAGGACTGAGGCAATTCCAAATATAACCAAGCCAATCAGCAGAATCTTACGATTGCCGACACGATCAGCCAAAGTTCCCATCGGAACTAAAAGTCCAGCCATAAGTAATGGATAAATATCAATAATCCATAAGACTTGGTTACTTGTGGCACTCAGCGATTGGGTTAATGAGGGAACCGCAACATGCAGTACAGTCATATCAATCACAATCGGCAGAAATGCAAGCACGACAGCGAGCAATATCCACCAGCGTTTCGGATCAAGATTGGTAGCTTTCATGATTAAACCTATATTGATGGTTTATTAAATCAATTCTGAAATAAAGATGTAAATGAAAGATTTGTTGTGGGCTAAACTCGTTAACCCACAGCTTTTATTCTCAGTTTTGATGCTTAATGTGCCGCTTTACGTTTCGAGAATTTCTCAACCATGCTCATGACGACAATAAAGAAAATCGGTACAAAAATAACAGCTAGAATTGTTGCGCTGATCATGCCGCCAAAGACGCCTGTACCAATCGCTTTTTGAGTTTCAGAACTAGCGCCACTGGCAATGACTAAAGGAATAACGCCACAGGTAAATGCCAAAGATGTCATTAGGATTGGACGTAAGCGCAATTTAGCGGCTGCAACGGTTGCCTCCACTAAACCCATTCCTTCTTCTCTTAGTGCTTTTGCAAACTCAACAATCAAAATAGCATTCTTTGCAGATAGACCAATAATCGTGATCATGCCGACCTTAAAGAAAATATCATTTGGCATACCACGTAACATTACTGCTAAAAAGGCGCCAATCAACCCTAGAGGGACAACTAGCATCACAGAGAATGGAATTGACCAGCTTTCATAAAGCGCTGCCAAGACAAGGAAAACGACTAACATCGACAACAGTAATAAAAACAAGGTTTGTGATTCCGACTGTTTTTCTTCTAGAGAAATCCCAGTCCACTCATAACCCACACCTTTCGGAAGTTGTTCAATCAAATTTTCCATCTCAGTCATGGCTTGTCCTGAAGATATACCTGCTGCTGGACTGCCAGAAATACTCAATGATGGACGACCGTTGTAACGATTGTATTGTTGTGGGGAATGTTGCCAAATTGGAGTAATTATTTCAGACATTGAAACCAATTTACCGCTTTGACTGTTCACCTTAATCTGAAGAATATCTTCAATACTCATGCGTGATTTGGCATCAAGTTGCACAATGACTTGCTGCATACGGTCATGATTTGGAAAATCATTGATATACATCGAACCCATTGAGGTTGAAATAATATCGGTCACATCACTGAAATTAACACCTAATGCCTGCAATTTATCTCTATCAATTTTAAGCTGTACAGAACTGCCATCTGGCAAACCTTCAGGATAGACCTCCGCCACGATTTTACTTTGTGCTGCTAATGCTAAAAGCTGATCTTGTGCTTCTCTTAAAGCAGGCATGCCAATATTGCCACGATCTAATAATCTCAGTGAAAAACCAGATGAGTTACCCAATTCATCAATTGCTGGTGGTAACACAGACATGGTTTGACCTTCTGAACTTTCAGCCATCGCTATATTGGCATTATTCACGACTTCTTGTGCCGTAATAGTACGCTCTTCGAATGGCAATAGATTGGTAAAATACATCGCTGTATTCTGACCAGATCCACTAAAACCAAAACCTAAGACCGCCATATTGTCTTTAATCCCCGTTTCTTGGTCTAAATAATTTTGAAACTCAGCAACGACTTTACGGGTACGTTCTTGAGTTGCATCCGCAGGAAGTTGAATCGAAGTCATAAACCACCCCTGATCTTCTTCTGGCATAAACGCAGTCGGAACGTGTTTAAAACTAAAAATCAGCACAATGACAATGCCTAAGAAACATAACATTGCGAGGGTTTTATGTTTAATTACTTTAAATAAACTGCGTTCATAGCGATTGTTCAGCTTCTCAAAACTGCGATCAAACGATGCAAAAACACCCTTTTTCTGATGGTCTTGATCAATCGGTTTTAACATCGTTGCACATAACGCAGGGGTTAATGTCAGTGCAAGGAAAGCTGAGAATAAAATTGAAACCGACATGGTAATGGTGAACTGACGATAGATAATCCCCACTGAGCCTGACGCCAATGCCATCGGCAAGAATACAGCGGCTAACACTAAGGTGATGCCAATAATCGGATTGGTAATTTCCTTCATGGCTTTAGATGTGGCTTCAACTGGAGATAAGCCTTCTGTCGCCATAATGCGTTCAACATTCTCAATGACCACAATCGCATCATCGACAATAATCCCGATCGCAAGCACCATACCGAACATGGTCAGCACATTAATCGAAAAACCAGCAAGCAGCATGACTGAGAATGTGCCAAGCAATGCAATCGGTGCAACAATCGCCGGAATTAAGGTGTATCGAACATTGTGTAAAAAGATAAACATGACAATAAAAACTAATGCCATAGCTTCAAGCAATGTCATGATTACTTTTTCAATCGAGATTTTTACAAAAGGTGCAGTGTCGTAAGGTATAGAGAATTTCATACCATCAGGCAGTGCTGAACCTAACTGTTCAATTTTCGCTTTAACACCTTCTGCAGTCTTGACAGCGTTGGCACCAGGACTCATTTGTATCGCCACAGCTGTAGAGGCTTTGCCATTTTCTAAAATCGCAAAGTTATACATCTGTGCCCCGATTTCGACACGAGCGACATCCGACAGTCGAACATTGGCGCCATTTTGTTGAGCACGTAAACTAATTTTCTTGAATTGCTCTACAGTTTCTAATTGACCTTGAGCAGTTAAAGGAATAGTAATTTGTTGCCCCGTCAAAGCAGGAACATCACCAATACGACCTGGTGATATCGGCAAGTTTTGGTTTTGGATGGCTGTATTCACATCTTGAATACTCAATCCATAAGAAACCAAACGATCTGGATCGACCCAAATCCGCATGGCTTTTTCAGCACCAAAATTTTGGACTTTACCAACACCGTCAACCCGCTTTAATTCTTCAATCACATAGCGAGTCATATAGTCACTGACATCAATTTCACTATATTTGCCATTCGGTGAACTTAAGCCCACCATCATTAAAAAACCAGACGACGCAGCATCGACCATCAGCCCTTGTTGTCGCACTGTTTGAGGTAAGCGTGACTCAATGGCTTTAATTTTGTTTTGCACATCAATTTGTGCAAGTTCTACATCTGTACCTGGTTTAAATGTTGCGGTGATTGTTGCTGTTCCAGAACTATCTGAACTTGAACTGTAATAAAGTAAGTTTTTGACACCTGACATTTCCCGCTCAATCAAGGTCACAACACTATCATTCAATGTTTTTGGCGTAGCACCTGGATAGATTGCCGTAATACTAATCTGTGGTGGCGCAACACTTGGGAATCGTGCAATAGGTAACTTGGGGATGCTTAGTACACCCAACAGAATAATAAATAAAGCAATCACCCATGCAAAAATAGGACGCCTAATGAAAAATTGGGACATTATTGCTGTCCTCCATTTTCCTTAATATTTGTAGGTTGCCACTGCTTAATTTTTAATTTTTGCTCAGGCTGTATACGATCAGCCCCTTCAACAATGACTTTCTCACCTGCTTGTAACCCTTGTTTGATCACATAGTTATTTTGATAACGTTGACCAAGCTGAACAGGCTTGCTTTGCGCTAAACCTTTTTGATTAACAATCGTAACATTGGCTTTACCACTAATATCATGTTGAATCGCTTGTTCTGGAACTAGGAGCGCATTTTCAACTTGAGCTCGGCTCATATTGACTCGAACATACATGCCTGGCAAAAGTTTTTGATTTTCATTATTGGCTAAAATACGGATTGTGACATCACCCGTATCAGGATCAACTTTAGTATCCGAAAATAGGATTTCACCTGTAACGTTATAAGGTTTACCCTGACTATTTAGGATTTCAACCGTATGTTTGGTATTTGACACGTCACCTTGCTGTAAAGCTTCCTGTAGTTTTTCATAATCACTAATTGATTGCTTTACATCAACATAGACTTTATTAATCTGTTGTATTACGGCCATTGCATTAGTATCACCTTGACCAACTAATGCACCCTCAGTCACTAAGATTTCACCAATCGTTCCCGAGATAGGGGCTGTAACAGTCGCATATTTAAGATTAAGTTGTTGTCTGCTTAACATGGCTTGCATTTGCGCCACATCGGCTTTTGCTTTTTGATAATCTGCTTCGGTATTGTTGTATTCCTGCTGACTAACCGCATTTACTTTTACTAATTCAGTGTAGCGTTTTAACAGCACCTGCAAACGTGTCACCTCAGCTTGTGCACGGTTTAAAGTGGCTTGATTGCTTTTTACATCTGCCTGAAATATTTCAGAATTCAATTTAAAAAGCGGTTGACCTGCTTGCACATAAGAGCCTTGCTTAAAAAGTACTTTATCAACAATTCCACCTACTTGCGGGCGAATTTCAGCAATACGGTAAGCGACAACACGGCCTGGAAGATTTTCAATTAAATTCATGGAATGCGGTAATACCGTGATGGTACTGACAACCGCTGGTGGCATTTCTGTTGGGGACTGTTCAGCATCTTTGGCTTGTGTACAGCCGATTAAAAGTACAGTTGTAATAAGTATTGAACCTATTAAATGATAATGTGTTGACATGCTTTTTCAGAGGGGGGGTTTTAGATACTACTATTTTGAAATAGCAGTGTTTATGAATTGCTGATGTTGTGTGGAGATTGTGTGGAGATTGTGTGGAGAGATTAAAAGATTTATTTTTTAATGACACGCTTAAACAGCGTGGCTTGTAAATTAGTATAAATAATTTTGTTGTTCTACAATTTTGATCGTATCTTAGTTTTTTCTCATAGTTCATGAACTTTAAAATTCTAAACCAAGACTAATATTTATATAAGCAATTGAAAATACAATACATAGTTTCTTTATACACTTATGAAGTGAACTTTAGGTGAACATAAGTTAAATAGAAATTTTTAATTAGTTCAGCACAAACGTACAATCTTTAAGGCCTATAACTCGATACCGTTCTCTCTTTGATGTTTATTGCTATCTAATTGAGTGAACTCTGTGGAAATATTTCTTTATACATTAAGCGTTATGTATAGCCCAGGCCCTGTAAATTTTATGGGGCTAAATTCTGGCCTTACAGGTCAATTAAAAAAGACTATAGGATTTTACCTAGGCATTGGTTTCGCCATGTTGATCTTATTCGTATTGTTTGGCTATATAGGTGAAGCTGTTATTCCACATGGATTGATTCATTATATTGCTTTAGCGGGTGCAATTTATACATTCTACTTGGCTATAAAAATGATTAGGGCGAATGTAGAAACAACTCAACAGCAAGAAAGCCATCTAACATTCTTAAATGGCTTATTTATTCAGTTATTAAATCCAAAAGCCATTCTCGTCATTCTACCTGTTACGACAATTATGTACCCTGCAGCCAAAATCACAGGAATCATGATCTTGATAGTTTCTTTACTGATTTCACTTGGTGCTGTTGGCGCACCATTCACCTATGCTCTGGTTGGAAAAGTATTAGGCAACAAAATTGCTAATCCTATCTGGTTTAATCGGCTAAATAAGCTGATGGGTATACTCTTGATTTTATCAGGGCTTTTTATGTTCAAAGATTTTCTTAATGGAATAAATCTGCTGTAGGACAAATTAGCCGTTCAAATCGAACGGCTATCTTTTAATATTTATCATTTTCCATTGAGTGGGAGTTAAACCAAATGTTTTTATAAAATGTCTGGTCATATGACTCTGATCAAAAAAGCCTGCATTTAAAGCAGCATTAACAATAGACTCCCCTTGAGCAAGGTAGAACTTAACTGTTTCTAAGCGACGCATGATCATATAACGGTGTGGGCTAGTTCCAAATAATAATCGGAAATCACGAGAAAGGCTCCAGCGGTCACGATCAGCATGTTTCTCTAAATCTGACAAACTTAAGTTTTCATGTGGATACGCCAAAATACACTCACGCGCTCTCTCTGCTGCCTTGTAGTCAAATTTTTTGTTTTGGTTAGATGAAGTATCTGAAATTTCACACAGTGTAGTTGCCAAATCAAATAGAGCATCTTCCTCTTCTAGGGTATCCATATAATTATTTATATTATTTAGAAAGCTATCCATTGCCCTAAACAGGCGAATATCATTACTTAAGCCATGTCTGATAAAAGGCAAAGGTTTACCCTTTAAAATGGTTTGGATCATCGCTGGTTCGATGTAAATCATTCTATAGCGATAGCCATCTAATGTTCCTGATTCACCATCATGCTTTTCATCCGGGTGTAGAACCATAGTCATGCCTGGCAAGCTATGTTGCAATGTACCTTTGTAATGAAAGTTTTGAACTCCGGAAAGAGTCCTGCCAATAGCATAAGTATCATGTCGGTGAGGTTTATAAGCATAATTGGAAAGAAATGCTTCAATTCTTTCTAATTTATGATTTTGAGTGGGGGATCTCACAATCCAATTATTTCCACTGGAGAAATCAGGCATAATTGATGGCCAATTTTTCGTAGATTCTATTGTAGATTATTTTTCACTTTTCCTAAAATTAACATAATACACGTTATACGTAATGCTTGATATTTCTCTTTAAATATCATTATATTAAAGCAAGCCGTTCTGAAATATAGGGCACCAGCAGAGCGGCTTTTTATTGATTATTCATGTTCCACGCTTAAAATTCGAACAGTGTTTCATGATTTTTATAAGTTAAACTAAATTTAGTTGCTAATCCCAATAAGCTATTCACTAACTTGTAAATATCGGTATACCGCCTGACGACTAATCCCAAAAGCTTTCCCTAATGCCATTTTCGATGGATACTTCCCCTCCTTCCATGCTTGTCGTAAAGCTTCAGCTTGGTCAGGCTTTAGTTTATGCACCCGACCTTTGTACTTCCCCTGAGCAGAGGCGAGTTTTATTCCTTCCTTTTGCCGCTCTAAAATGATCTCACGTTCGAACTGTGCAAAAGCACCCATCATTTGAAGCATCAAATTATCCATCGGGGTGGATTCGGCTGTAAAAGTAATATTTTCTTTTACAAACTGGATGGCGATCCCTCGTTTGACCAGTTTATCTACTTCAGTGACCAAATCTTTTAGGCTTCGCGCAAAACGATCCATTGAATGTACAATCACCCTGTCCCCTTCCCGGACATAGTTCAACATTTCCTGAAATTTAGGTCGGTCAGTATTTTTACCTGAAGCACGGTCAACAAAAATCCGGTCGACCTCAATTCCTTCAAGTTGACGTCCAGTGTTTTGCTCGACAGAACTTACCCGGACATACCCTACTTTTTGGCCTTTCACTTTTTCACGCCCCAATTGGATAAAAATGAACAATTTCGTAAATTATAATTCTTTAACACTAAAGTTACATGTTACTTATGATTAAAAATCATTTAAATGATACATAATTTCATGAACTTCCAGATTGTAACTTTAGGGTATACTTTAAAGTTACACAAAACATCTATATGAAGACTAAAGTCCAAATTAGTGTTTATGTTGGTTCAATGTATTACATTTCGTATTTTCTATTTGTAACGTAATTTCAGTAATATTATGATTATGTTTTAGAACTTCTAAGGCCTTTTGATAGAGTTGATCTGTATTGCTATTCGGAGCAACCAAATGAGCAGTTAAATGAATATTTCTTGAGGATATAGCCCAGACTTTCAACTGATGAATCCCTTCAACGCCCTCTAGCTTCAATAAATCATTTCTTAACGACTCAATATCAATCTCATCAGGAACTCCTTCAAGCAGAATATGAATACTTTGTTTTAATAAAATCCAAGTTCGAGGTAAGACCCAGAAGCCAATTAACACAGCGATTACGGTATCAACCCACATCCACTGGGTAAAATAAATAACTATTCCTCCGATAATCACGCCTATCGATCCTAGAGCATCACTAAGAACTTCTAAATATGCACCTTTTATATTTAGACTTCCTTCAGCACTAGCAGAAAGGATTTTCATTGAAATCAAATTTATGACCAAACCAATGACCGCGACAATCATCATTCCAACACTTTGAATTTCAGCAGGATTCGTAAAACGTTGATAAGCTTCATATACAATATATATTGCTACCACAAAAAGCATCACCGCATTAAACAGAGCCGCTAAAATTTCAAATCGCTGATAGCCAAAAGTTCTTTTATCATCTGCGGCTTTTTTACCAATTTTGATAGCGGCAAGAGCAATAGCTAAAGCGGCTACATCAGTAAACATATGAGCTGCATCAGATAACAAAGCCAAACTTTGGGTAATAAAAGCAGCGACAACTTCTACTATTAAAAAAGTAGTCGTTAAACCTAAGGCAACCATTAACTTCTTACTATTTTCTTCAGTAACAACCGCATGGCTATGATCATGATGTTCTGACATAAAATATTTTCCTTATTCTATTTATGATGAGCAGAGATATTGGATAACAGCCAATATCTCTGCTGTAAATCGACTAATCTATTGGATTAAGAAACTTTCTTTTCATTTATCCAACGATAAAGCACGGGTAACAGCACCAAAGTTAGTAATGTTGAAGAGATAATCCCGCCAATCACTACGGTTGCCAGTGGCCGTTGAACCTCAGCCCCTGTTCCGGTTGCCAGCGCCATTGGTACAAAACCCAGTGAAGCCACACAAGCTGTCATCAACACTGGTCTTAAGCGCAAAATAGCCCCTTGCCACACGGCTTTATGCACTGGATATTTGTCCCTTAATTCCTTAATAAAGGTCAGCATTACCAGTCCATTGAGGACTGCAACACCAGATAAGGCAATAAAGCCAATTCCAGCTGACATCGATAATGGAATATCCCTTAGCCAAAGGAACAGCACACCACCGGTCAAGGCAAAGGGTACCCCGGTAAAGACCAATAGACTTTCTTTGACATTGTGAAAGACCGCCATCAGTAAAATAAAGATAGTGATTAAAGCCAGTGGAATCACGATTTGCATCCGTGCTTTGGCTGAAGCCAAATTTTCAAACTGACCGCCATATTCTATCCAATAACCACTTGGCAAAGTGTATGCTTTGAGCTGTGTCTGTACATCAGAAACAAAAGACCCTAAATCACGCCCTTCAACATTCGTTGTAACCACAACTCGGCGTTTACCATTTTCTCGACTGACTTGGTTGATTCCTTCAATGGTCGAGACTTGCGCGACATCCGACAATAAAATACTGCCACCATTTGGAAGCTGAATAGGTAACTGGGAAACAGATGCGACACTACGGTCTTGCTCTCCAAGACGGATAACAAAATCAAAACGACGATCGCCTTCTAAAATCTCTCCCACGCTTTGTCCACCAATACTGGTTGCCACAAGGTCTTGAATTGAACGCACACTCAAACCATATTGTGCAGCCAAAGTTTTATTTACCTCGACATTCAGTAATGGCAAACCTGAGGTCTGCTCAACTTTCACGGCACTGCTACCCGATATTTGCTGAATGATTTTGGAGATTTTAGTCGCCTCAGTATTGAGGACATTCATATCATCACCGAAGATTTTCACACCAACATCACTACGCACACCTGAGATCAATTCATTAAATCGGAGTTCAATCGGTTGTGAAAATTCACTATTATTGCCTGGAATCGTGGCTAAATACGTCACCATACGGCCACGTAATTCATCTAAACTTTCTTTAGGATTTGGCCATTCTGAACGAGGCTTTAACATGATATAGCCATCTGAAATATTGGGTGGCATGACATCTGTTGCAACCTCGGCTGTACCCGTTCTGGCAAATACTGCCTTAATTTCAGGGAAACTCTTTAAAAGAAGTTTTTCAGTATTCTCCTGAATACGTAAAGACTCTTCTAAGCCTGTACTTGGTGAACGTAACTGTTGTACCGCAAAGTCTCCTTCACTGAGCTGTGGTGCAAATTCACTGCCGAGTTTGGTACTGATAAATCCCGTAATCACTAATACACACAGTGCAAAAGTCAGCACAACTGCTTTGTATTGATACGAAATATCAAGAGTTTGCTGATATTTAGCTTTTAGCCATAACATCCAACGACTTTCTTTTTCTTGAATATCGCCTTTGACCCACAATGCCACAGCAGCAGGCACAAAGGTGATCGATAAAATAATGGCTGCAACAAGGGCGAGTACCACTGTCAATGCCATCGGATGGAACATTTTTGCTTCCACACCACTTAAAGCAAAAATCGGCAAATACACCACCAAAATAATAAGCTGACCAAAAATAAGAGGACGACGTGCTTGGCGGGCAGCCAGAAAAACTTCCTTAAAGCGTTCACTTTGTGTGAGAGGTCGTTTTAACAGTTGCTGTGTATGGGCTAAACGCCGGATACAGTTTTCGACAATCACCACAGCACCATCGACAATGATGCCGAAATCGAGTGCACCTAAACTCATCAGATTGGCACTGATATTTTTCTGTGCCATCCCGGTTAAGGTAAACAGCATAGAGAGTGGAATGACACAGGCAGTAATCAAGGCAGCACGGATATTCCCTAAAAACAGGAACAGAATGATGATGACCAGGATTGCTCCCTCTACCAAGTTTTTCTGAACGGTTTTAATCGCCTTCTCAACCAAGGTAGTACGGTCGTACACCGTTTCAATCACTACCCCTTTAGGCAAACTATTCTGAATATCTTGAAGCTTGGCATCCACAGCTTTAGAAACAGTCCGGCTATTTCCCCCCATCGCCATCATGGCAATCCCTAAAACGGTTTCTTTGCCGTTATAGGTTGCCCCACCGGTTCTTAAATCATGCCCAATAGAGACTTGCGCAATATCACCAACCCGAATTGGGCTGCCATTTGGGCTACCCAGCATGGTGTTCTCAATATCAGAAAGCCCATTGAATGTACCCGGTACACGTACCGTCAGTTGCTGACCATTGTCTTCAATATAACCTGCACCTCGGTTCTCATTATTTTGCGCTAAAGCCTGTTGCAGTTGTTCTAATGAGATATTCAGTTGCTGCATCCGGTTTAAATCGGGAGAGACCACATAGGTTTTTTCAAAACCACCAATACTGTTGACCTCTGCAACTCCCTTAACACGTTGCAGTTGAGGACGCACAATCCAGTCCTGAATCTCACGTAAATCCATCGGCGTGTATGCAGTTCCATCCGGCTTTTTCGCATTCGGATCTGCCTTCAGTACCCATTGATAAATCTCACCGAGACCCGTAGAAACGGGGGACATCGTCGGTGCGATTTGTGCAGGCAACTCAGATTGCGCCTCCTGTATCCGTTGGTTAATCTGCTGACGGGCCCAATAAATATCAGTCCCATCTTTAAAGACAATGGTGACTTGAGAGAGTCCATAACGGGATATGGAACGGGTAAGCTCCAGATCCGGAATGCCAGCCATGGCATTTTCAATGGGATAGGTAATCCGCTGTTCGACTTCAAGCGCAGTAAAACCCTTGGCTTGAGTATTAATCTGGACTTGGGTATTGGTAATATCGGGTACAGCATCAATCGGGAGTTTCTGATAGCTATACACCCCGACCGCAATCCAGGTACAGACAAAGAGCAACACCCAAATCGCATTTTGTATGGAAAACTGAATGATTCGTTCGAATAAACCTTCTGGTTTTGGCAGATCAGAATTAATGTTCATGGCCTGCCTCGTCTTTTTCTAATTCAGATTTCAACAAGAAACTGCCTTGAGCGATATACTTCTGCCCTTCAGTCAGCCCAGAAATCACTTCAAGCCATTGTCCATCACTTGAAGCCTGCCCCAATTGCACTTTCTGTGCTTTTAAGTGGACTTGACCTTTTTGTTCTGAATCTACGATGAAAATACTGTCTTCACCTTCAATACTTTGCAGCGCAGACTTTTGAATCCGAAGGGCTGATTTTGCTGTAGCTTCCGGAATCAACACTCTCACTAACACATTAGAACGCAACTCAGTAGCTTGCGCATCGAGTTTTGCGCGCACCACCAGACGCCCTGTTTGTACATCTGCCTGAGAGGTTAAGCTTTGTACAGTAGCTTTATAGATTTGATCTGAATCATTCACTTTAAAGTCAATTTTTTGCCCGGCTTGCAGTTGACCTGAGAATTGATTCGGCAAATTAAACTCAAGCCATAAATCTTTCAGCTGTTCAATGACAAAGAGCTGATTAGCCAGTTGCACATTTTCACCGACCACAATATCTTTTTGACTGATCACCCCAGAGATCGGTGCTTTAATCAGAAAACGCCCATTGTTATTGCCACTTGCACCTAATGCATTTAAACGTGCTTGTGAGGACTGGACAGTAATCTGCGCTTGACGGTAGGCATTTTCGGCACGCTGGTAATCCTGTTTGGCAGAAATCCCCTGTGACCAGAGTTGCTGTTCGCGCTGGTAATCTTTACGGGCCAAATCCAGATTCACCTGTGCCATACGCAGATTTGCCTGTTGGTCGATCAGTTCAGGCACGATTAGTACAGCCAGCGTTTGTCCTTTTTGCACGCTCTGTCCTAAAGCCACATTGACCTGCTCGACATGACCACTAAAATTAGGCGATATATGCGCTTGTTGATCGGTATTCACCACCAATTTACCTGGCAGGGTTGTCAGCTTTTCAACCAATCCTGTGGATGCAACAGCAACTTTTAAACCTTGTTCAACCATTTGTTGGCTGGTCAGTTGTATTTCGCCTTCTTCAGCATGTCCTTCTTCAGAACTATCTTCATCAGAATGTTCGGCATTTCCCTCATCATGACCATGCCCCTCAGATTCAGTTTTTTTTGAACTTAACCAAATAACCAGACTGACCAAGACCGTAATCAGAATCAAAATTGCAATCATGAGAGACTGGGATATTTTTCCGTTTTGCTTGGCGTTCATTTTATCGTGCTCCCCCATTGATTAAATTTTGCGATGCTTCGACTGCCTTTTTATTCAGTTGTGTATAGGCATCCGAACGGCTAATTTCTTCATAACTTGTGCCAATACTGAGTGCCTCAGCTGCGAGGGCAGTTTGCCAAGCTTGACGTAGAATTTGTAATTGACCCAATCGAAGATTCTGCAGTTGGGTGGTTGCTTGCTGAACGTCGGTAATGGACAGTTTCCCTGCCTGAAACCCTTGTAAAGTACGGCTCTGAACTTTGGTCGCCAAAGTAACTTGTGCTGTTGTGGCATCGAACTGGCTACGTAAACCTTTGAGCTGATGCATGCTGTTGGCAATATTGAGTATTTGTTGCTTCAGCTCACGCTGCTGCTGTTGGTTCAGCAATATTTGCTGTTGCTGGACCATCGGGATCGCATATTGCTGGCGGTTAAAAATATTCAGTGGAATAGCCACGCCGATTGCCAAAGTCGTATCGTTGCTTTCATTAGGGGTTTTGCTACGTTTCATGCCTACATTTAAAGTCGGATTGGGACGTGCCTGAATTCTTAAATTTTCAATTTGATGATCCGATTGCTGAATGTTCAAGGCATAGAATTTTTCTAGCCACCCTTCAGCAATATACCGTTGCACAGTTTGGAGACTTTGCTCTGGCCAAGGGATAGCGGTTTTATTCAATTGAAGATGTGAAGATGTTTCTCCCCCCCACAAATTAGACAGCTGACGACCGGCAGCTTGTTTATTCAGCATCGCTTGCTGATAAAGTCGTTGGATTTCTAGCGCTTCAATTTGGGTACGCTCAAAATCAACCAGGGCAATACTGCCTGCCTGATAGCGTTTCTGGGCACTGTCCAGATTGGCTTTACTTGTTTTTAACTGTACTGAATAAGCAGACTGCTCAACCTCAGCAAGTGCAAATTGCGACCATGCAAATTTAACAATCAGTTGGCTTTGTGCCTTCCATAATTGCTGTTGCAATTGGATTTGTTGATTCGAGGTATTGGCAATCACCCGGTTCAGCTTACGCTGACCAAATAGATCTAGAGGTTGACTAACGCCAACATTGAATTCCTGTTCTTGACCTGAGCCAAAGCCAGACTGTTCTAAACTTATACTTGGATTCTGCCATAACCGACTTTGCTGAATATTCAATTCAGATATTTGCTGAACTTGTTGCCACAGCTTGTCTTGAGTCTGGTAACTTTGTACTTTTGCTAAAGCGGATTCAAAGCTGGTAACGTTTTCAGCATAGCTATATTGCATAGCCGCTGCACATATACAAGCAACCAAGCTATGACGCAAGAGTATAATTGATTGTGAAGACATGATTTTTCCCACTTATTTAAATAATAAAAGTGGTGGGAATGTTTTAGGCTACCCCACCATGAGCGGGGAAAATTCGGGAGGTGGGCTTTGTTGAAACAGGTCAGGAGCCTGATAGCTGTTTTTCCAATGAAATTGTGGATTCACTTTAACTTCAGAGCTTGGATGAAACACATCTACTTTTTCATTTTGTACAATCAAATGCGTCATCGATGGTAGATGATCTTGATGATCTTCACCGATTTCTAAATCGCTACTGAATGTTTTTATGTTTTCTGACTGTCCATTATGATCGTGTTGACGACTATCGCTGGCACACAAGGTATTTTGGTGATGACCAAAATGATAACTCTGCTGTGATTGAGGCTGTTGTTCATGGACACAAAAGGCCGCCGCCACATTCCAAAAGCTTTGGAACATGAACAATCCAACCAAGACTGTAATCCATGTAGTAGAACGCATCATCATAACAATCGAAAAATTTGTACCAAGTATAAGGCTTAGAGCCACTCCAAGGTCAAGCTTAATAAATTAAATTAAACATTCAATGAACACTGAATAGCCGGCACTTTTGCAAATTTACCTTGTCTCTATAAGCTCACATCAATTTCAGGTAAGAATAACAATAGATAGTGAACCGTACCGGGTTTGTCGGAGACTTTTTATTTAAGTTAGGCCACCTGACCTAACGGGTTAATCTTATCATTGTACATTGCTTCAAACTCAAAAGGCGATACATTGTCAACGGCATTCTAAAATTGACCCCTTTTACCTTACAAATGGCAAAGTAAAATTGCCCCCTGAAATCAGAGAAAGAGCGGTTCAATTATTGATTGAATCTGAAAAAGATTATCCTTCTACTTGGGCAGCAATCACAGCTATTGATCCTAAAATCGGTTGTACTCCTGAAACATTGCGTGTTTGGTATCAAAAATATTTAGATCAACAAAATCCTGTCAAAGTACAACAGATATCTGATCAAAAAAAAATGAAGGGTAATCCCCCCTAAAATACTAGCTCTTTAAAAGAGGCAGTATTATGCTTTTACAACATGGTGTTTAACTTGAGAAACTGAATTTAAAACAATCTACTGTAACTCTTCCAGACAGATATGAAATTAATCCACCCCTAACCCTTTAAACACCGCATCCACCGGATCTGCATAAAAGCTGGTCTGGAACTTGGTAAACAGTTCCACAGGAATCGTTGGGATATCTGCCGCACTACTCATTGGTAAAGCAACCTTCTTGGCACCCGCATCAAAAGCAACTTGCAGACATTCGGCAATACTTTCCACCGGTGTCACTGAACCACCCAAGCTCATATCACCCAGTACCACCATCTGACTTTGTACCGATCGTCCTAAGAGGCCAGAAGCGAAAGCCACTAAACTTGGCAGAGCAAGATGGCTGAGCGGGCCGGTATTCTGTAATTCCACCACATGTAAGTGGAAATCATGTTCCAGCACCTTACTGCCCCCCGAGATCCGGGATGCATTGGCCTTGAAGTAATCAAAAGCAATCTTGACCTGTTCTTTGGCACTACTTGAATTCCATAAGCCAGATGTCGCCAATTTTCCTGAACCTTTAGTGACTTGAAGTTCTAAGCGGTATAAGCCTGGCATGCCCTTATTACTGAGGCCAATGGTATACAGGAAGCCTGGTTTAGCAGGACCTTCGGGAATAAGTCCACCTCCACCCTGCTCTTTTACCGAAACAAAATGCTCTTCTAGGGTGTCATTGTCGATATAGCTAAAATGCACATCATAGAATTCCATCCCCCCAATTTTTTTCAGCTGTTCTTTGACCCGACGGCGCACCTGCAGCGCATATTCCAGGCATTGCCGTACATCTTCTTTGTTAAATTGACCATGTGGGTAGAGCAGCTTCATCAATCCAGAAACCGTCTTGCGAACGGCAATCACATCACGCTGATTCAGGTTATTCCCTAGCTTAAAGTACTTCTCAATGGCATCCGCAAAACTACGCTTACGCATTTCCCGGAAGAACTCAGCCAGATAATCAACGATCAAGCCATAACGGTTGGTAAAGAATTCCGGGCGCATTTTCGGAATTTCCCAACCCGGGATATAGGCATGAAAGCGATCAAAGAATGCTGAATCGATCATGGCTTCAGGAAAAGGAGCCAATAAGTGGCTAGTCTTCACCAAGGATTCAACACTTTGGTTAATATTACCCACAAAAACCATCGAAGCTGAGGCTTCCATCTGTTCACGACCACGGGCAAAAGATCCTGAGGCCATGTAGTCTTTCATGATCTGTACGCCATCTTTGTCCTTAAAGGAAATACCAGCAACTTCATCAAAAGCTACCACATCCCATAAGCCCACCAGACCAATACGGCGGCTACTCATGTTATAGAACAGGTTGGCGACAGTCGTTTGTCCACCGGAGACTAAAATACTATTCGGTGAACACTCTTTGTAAATATGGCTTTTCCCGGTACCGCGTGGTCCCAGTTCACAAACGTTATAGTTATTTTCAACGAACGGAACCATACGCGCTAATAGGTGCCATTGCACATCCTCTTTTAACGAAGCCGGTTCCATGCCGATCGAACGGATTAAACTCTCGCGCCACTGATCAGTGCTTAATGCTGCTCTGCCACTGAAAAGTTCATCCATATTCATATTCGGCATTTGAATCGGCTTGAGTAAGCTCACGCCAAATGGAGAACTAGTCTGTCCTTCTTCAAAATAATAACTGAGCGTAGCAATGACCCAGATACCACCAACAAGTAATTTTTCATACTCTTTGACGATGCCTGCCGAGATTTCGGCATCTTTGATGCCAAGATTACTAAATGATGCTTCGTATTTGTCTTTACGCTCATTCAGCTTTACAGTCACCCGATCAATGACCTTATAACTGCCCCGTTCACGGACCAGGGATTTCACCTTCTCGGCTTCATCCGGTCGGACGTAGTTCTCAGCCAGTACGGTCTTTACGTTACGTAGTCCCTGTTCAATGATCTCTGGATCATCCGAGGCACAGTACATCCCCAGCAGGTATTCGAGTACATAGACAGGGACATTGGCCCCTTCTTTGATCAGTTTAGTTAGATCCTTACGTACCACCCGCCCAGCAAAGTGTTCATTCAGCAGCTGATCCAGTTCTTTATCGTTAGCAGATTCCATGTAGGCTACGCTCTATCGTTAATTCGTTATTAGAAGAAGTCATCGGTAAATGCCAAATCAATGGTGACCTTATAGCGTTGCATCTCGATATTCAGGTCTTTGTCTTTCAGTACCAGGAAGTAATCTTTCTTACGGTCAAAATCAGTGCCAGACAATGACAGTCTGACCTGTTTGACCCGATCGGCAACAGAGTCGGTAGTGCTATCAAAAGTCAAAGTTTCTTCACTGGAAACTTTAAGATCCCCATCATAAATGGCAATGGATAAAGTCACTGGCATGACCAGCTCACTGACAGCTTCGGTTTGCATCAAATCAAACTTCTGGATGTTATTGACCATCTTCAGCGTGGATTTGGTAGAAATGACCTCAACTTTACGCTTGGTCCGCTGTCCAGCCTTTTCACCACGTAGCTGTTTTACCATCAGTACCGGTACCACAATTTCCTGAGGCATGATGCCGCCATGCACGAAACGTGAGCCTCCTACGAAATGGAAACGGTTCGCCCCTTTTGGAATCCAGAAATCAGTCGCAGATAATGTGCCTGCCGTAGCTTGGGTTGAGCCTTTCCAGGCTTCCTTGCTCTCTGGTAAACCATGCCCAATCACATAGCGTTTTTTGCTCTTCAATGTATTGGCAGGTTTTTCAGTCAAGCTTGAACGATCCGCAGATTCCAGTTTACTTTGCTGGAACAGGAAGCCATGGTCGGCTGTAATCAACAGGGTAGAAATATTGAAGTGCATTAAGATTTTGCGGCTGAGTTCGGTCAGCTCTTCAATAGCATGTTCTACCGCCATAAAGGTTTCTGATTCTGTCGAGGCACTGTCACCGCGTGCATCAATCACGTTGTGATAAACGTAAATCAGCTCATGATCTTTCAGCGCTTCACGGCCTTCATCACGCGACCAGCCTTTTACCATTTCAGCGGTTACTGCCAATCCATTATAGGCAGCCAGAATTTTGGATCGTGCTGCAGTCCCTTTGCTGGACTGCCCATCTACTAAAACATCATCACCTGCGGCCTCTTTGTACTCCAAAGTCTGATGCGGCAACAACGAGGCCATGCCAAGTGTGGTGTAACTTGGGACAACGCCCAGCTGTGAAGACAAGGTCGCTTCAGAATAACGCTTTTCATTGATACGATCACGCAGCTCTACCGCAGCTTCATAACGGAAAGCATCACTGATAATCACCACAATACGGCGTTTCGTTGCGGAACTGAGTAAGGGTCTAACGTGAGTATCGTAGAAGTTCTGCTGATTTGGGATATCTGCCATTTTCCAGACATTCAAGCGTTGCTCAGCTTCAATCCGCTCGCCCCAGTTGCGTGCCAAGTGGTCAATAAACCAGTAGGAATAGCAATTTTCCACTTCTTCATCGAGTTTTTTCAGGATATCGACATGAGCGCGTTGAGAAGCAGCACTGTAGTGGCGATAGGCCATATCAAAGCGATACAACTCCTGCTCGTAGGCTTTATACAAAGCTTCACTGGAGTCGAAATAGAAACCGGCATCAAACTGCTGTCGCAGGCTAAACAGCTCAATGGCTGCCTGCAACGCTGTATAGACAGTACGATATTTACGGCGTGTTGCATCATCCTTATGTTTGGAAGCCCAATAACCATCCAGACGGGTAGAAATAATCGTTCTGAAATGTTCCAGTTCAGCTTTGGTTGCTGCAGGGATATGACTGGCCAAATCAACAATGATCTTTTGTTCAATCACTTCAAAGGTCATGACATCCAGCAGCTGCCCCAGATCAAAGGCCCCGACCCTCTCCTGGATCCGCAGTGCATTCGCCACGGTCTGGGAAAGCGTATCGAAGGTTGGGTAGTATTTAGAACTGTCTCTCCAGCGCGACAAAAAGGCTCTAGCCGTCGCACGGGAGCTGACGGATGACATCACCAGTTCTTGAGCCCATAGCGGTATATCGCCCAGGCTTTCACAGAAACCTGTAGTCATCAAACGGATAAAGAACGTACCGAGCTTGAATGGTGCTTCCCCATTCAATTCTTCAACCGATGCTGGATAACCAATTTCCGCCTGTAATGCGGTGACCAAAGCTGGCACCAGTTGGAATTTTTCCAGTTCAGCAAAGGAGTCTGGATTGACTTCCAGAGCCAGGTTCTGCTGTACCATTTCATCTGCCAGTGCCAGAACGATATGCATGAGTTCGGCACTGTCGGCCTTGACCACAGCTGCAATCATGGCCATATCCAGATTCTGTTCATCTGCATCAGGCTGGGTATAACGTTTTAATGCGCTCAGACGGGCTTTGGCTTTGAGGAACTCTTCACGTTTGGCCAGATGTTCTCTTAAACTTTGTTGCTGTAGCCCAAGCTCATTGAAAATAATCGAGAAACGATCGGCATAGAAGATGCGTGAATAGAGCTTGATGTCCAGTAACCAGTCTTTTTCAGTTTCAGGCTCAGGACTTGGAAAATACAGCAAGTATTTGCCCTGCTGATCCTCAAGTTCCAGTTTAAGCTTAATCGCAAGGCTGGATTCTTCTGCCATATTCAGAATATGAACATCATTCAGTTTTAACGCCTTTACTTCTTCGCTAAAGGACTGTTCCGCATCGTACCAGAAGACAATCCGGTGCTGTTCAATATAAAAGGCTTGTTCCAGACCTTGTTGTAGTTGACTTAAATTCATGCAACGACCTCATCAAGGTCTAGTACCGGAGAAAAAGCATTCATCATTTCTCCCCCGTAATCGCTTTGACTTCAGCCAACAAGTCCCCAAACTTGCCATAATTGACTTTCACCCCATCATCCAGATCTAACGTAATACGCTGATCGGCATAATGACGCAGCTTTTCTTCAAAAGTACTGAGTTCAGCCTGTTGCTTATGCAAGTCTTGCAGTTTTTTCTCGATGCGTTTGATTTCAGCCGCAGAGTCACTGCTTTCTTTTGCTGTTTCCAGAGAATTAGCATAGGCGGACATTTTGGAAATCAGTGGCATAACATATTCGGTACGCATACGCGCCAAGGTGCTTTCGTTATAACGATGCAAATACACCAACGCCTGGAAAGCCCCCTGTTTACCACTGCTGAATAGCCAGTAGATCGGGCGCTTTTTATAGGTCTGCATGTGATCTTTATAGAACTTGCTGGCGAGGTAACGGCGAATGGTGTCTTCAGCCGTTTCACTGGCTTTTTTATCTAAGCTTTCTGCGAGCCACTGCATATTGGCATCCAGTGTCTCTTTCCCCCAAACGGCAGTTAAGAACTCTCGAATACGGTGCGTTGCATCATCTTCAAACCAGTGCATTTCGGTCAATGGAATAATACCGTCAGCATCTGCCGGGAATGTTTGATAACGGCTAGCATCAAAGTCTTGATTACCTGCATGGGCATAGATCAGACCTGGTTCATCCAGACTATAACGCCCCATCATGCAGCCAAGTGCATAAGAGACTAAACGCTGGCTGTCTTTTTCACGGTCGGCACGAGTTAAAGTGATCTGTTCATCTGGTACGTCTGGTGTAAGTTCATCCTGTAAACCATAAGCATCAATAAACAGCTTATTGTTTTCTTCTTCCAAGCGTTTCATTTCAGCCACGGCGTCAGTATTTTGCTGTTGCCATGTGTTAAACGCTAGTTCTAAGTTTGGCTGTTGGCTACGAATAATGGGGTTTTGGGTAAAGTCCCATGAGGTTTCGTAGGAGTCCCAATCATATTTAGATAATTGAACACAAACCTTAATATTTTCTTCATTAGCTGCTTGTACATCAAATGGAAGTTTATTTATTTCGCCAACTCCAAAATGTAAGGTAGGATTCATAAGATTCATATAGTAGAAAACAACTTTTGAATTTAATAAACCTAATGTTGTTATTAAATTATTTGAAAAAACCATAGAACCTGTATTTTCAAATATAAAGCCTTCATCTACTAATCTTGCACAAAAAAAAGAACTCGAAATATCTGTCCAGGTTACGCCAGCTTTAAAATAATATGATGGATTTCGAATGGTAGAATTACGCTGCTGTTTAATTGCAAATCCATTTTTTTCCCAATTAATAATATGATTTCTGTTTCCATACCATTTTCTTGCAGTACCACCATCATTATGTGGGAACCATTTATTTAAATTAATTTGATTATTTTTGGCTACAAAATTGATCTTAGTATGATTGACTTCATACCACTCTCTTACAAACCTAGGTTTATCTCCGCTTGTTAGTCCACTTTTAGCATTAGCTATATCCGCTAATGCTGGCATTTTCTCAAAATTATCACGTATAGAATTACCTACCCAATATGCTATAGGACTACATGGTATTTTTTGGAAATCTTCTTGAATGGTTGTATCAAAGCGATTTAAATTATTTTTTAATAGGTATTGTTTTTCCTCATGATTTTTATCTACTAATCTGAAGAAAGCCGGCTTTACACCCCCTATATGTTTTTTTTGACCTACGAATGCTACAGTCTGTACAACTTCGCCTGATATCTCTGGAAAAGCTCGGGCTCCCAAATGAGCCATAGTCCAAATTGAATGATTTAGAAGTAATTTTTCCCGCATGTTTTGATATGATGTTAAAAACATCCATCCCTGCATTGTTACCATACTACTAGCACCAGATTCTTTACAAAAATCGAAACCACGTTCTATAAACATGGCAAAGAGGTCTGATTTACTATCAGGATAGTAATCTTTAGCGAATTCTTTTAAGTTTGTAATTGTATTCGCACCCATATACGGCGGGTTAGCGATTACAGCATCATATTTTTTCGCTAAAAGTTTTGCTTGTATAACCAAAGGCAATAATTTTTTAGCAGCGGCTTTCTGTAAGGTATCGCCCTCAATAACCAAGCCTTCTAAGGTATTTTGCAAATCGATAAAATCTTGTTCTGGGCTATCCATACAAATTAAAGAACCAAAAGTTGAGGCTTCTTTAAACTTAGCTAAAACTTCCTGAATCAGCTTAAAACGTTCGTCATTTTCAGGACTGCTTAAATCCTTTTGATCATTGCCAAACAGATCGACATGACTGCCTTTTTGCCATGCTTGGTTTAAGTTGAGATCTTTCCAGATTTGATCTGCATCTAAATCCTGACTGTCTTGTAGCGCAATAATATTCAGCTTCGGTGGATTGCTAAATAAACGGCGGTCATCCTCACGCGCTTTCATCAATAGCGCAAAACTGGCTAACTGCGCGGCACGGGTATCAATATCAATCCCGTACAGGTTGTTTTCCAGAATCAAACGTGGAATATCACGACTGCGGTAACCACGTTCCAAATAAATCGCTTTTAAGCAATCGTAGGCTTCCACCAGAATATGCCCCGAACCACAGGCCGGATCCAGTACCGTAATGCTTTCAGGGTTTAAGCTATCGCCATCTTCACTGATCCGTACATCAATCAGCTGTTTTAACTGTGCATTGACTTCATCGCTTTGCTCAGCCGGCTGAATATAGTATTCCCACCCACTGGCAAGCATACTTTCTGGCTGTGCCATCATCCATAGACGACCAACACTGTTCTGTACCAGGTATTTCACAATCCAGTTTGGGGTGAATAATTGTGTCGCGGCAGGGATATCTTCACTTTTGACAACTTTACCAATCACCTGGTCTTTCTTTTCAGAAATATAGAACTGATACAGCCAGCCAATAATCTGCACATCCGACCAGTCTTCTTCTGGAATACTGCTGACCAGATCACGGATCAACGAATCGGTTTTGGTCAGGTTATCCGGTAATAACAGTTCTGACTCATCAGACACCTGTTCGAACAGGAGTGGCATCACCTGATTCAACGCATGACACTGCGCCAGTAACAATTCACGATAGAGTTCTTCGTCTTTATTGCCATCCAGCTTGAGTTCAGCCACACGGCTGGCATCTAAACCCGGTAGCTCAATGTCCAGACATTCTTCCAGAATCTGCGGCAAGCCTGCACTACCATCGGCACTGCTCAGCACACGGCGACCATGATCCAGTAAGCCTTTGCATTCCATGTAGCGAATGGCACAGAGACGGTTAAACCAGCTATAAGCGATATAATCAATCGTCTGCTCAAAACTGCTGGTTTGAATGCGCTTGATCAGCTTCTCACGTGGTTTCATGACTGATAGCGGAAAAACCTGATCGCCAATCAGCAGCAAGTCCCCTTTCTGTTCTGCCGGTAAAATGCGGTCTGCGGTGATGCCATATTTAGCGGCTTGCTTGCGCATCGCTGCGATAAAATCATTTCGTGCTTGCGGTGCGTATTTTTTAATATTACTGGTATTCATCTTTAAACCTTTAATTAATGACTGATGCCGATATCCCTAACCCGAGTTAGCGGATACGCACACGCTTTTTATCACTCACGATTTTTTTCAGTTCAGCTTTGAGTGCGTCTACAAACTGATCCACTGATTCTTCTGTTTCCAGATAGACACTACTTGAGCTTTTGCTGTAAATGCTGGCGACATCAACTTCGACAACAGGTTTCGGTGGCACTACGGCTGTCACAGACTGTACCGGACTCGCAGCAGGTGTTGATGTAACTGGGCTGGCTGTAGTTGCTGAACTCGCCACACTCTCGGCTTTGCTCTGAGCCAGTTGTGCCGCTTTGGCCTGACGCTGGATTTCCGCCTGAACTTCGCTTTCCAACTCATACAAGGCTTCATCAAAACGCTCGACGCTGGTTTGAGTTTGCAACATATAGATGGTGGACAGGCTAGTTTCCACTTCAATATCCGTTTTCAGCAGTTGTAGTGGGCGTAATAGCTTGTTACTCAGCTCAGCGGTGGCAATACCACTGTTTTTAATCTCGGCTTCTAACTGTTTGATCTTGTCATCAATGTGTTCTATCGCCTGATTGCGCTTCTCAGTCAACAATTGCTCATTGACGCTTTCCACTGTACGAACCAAATCAGCCACTTTATTTAACAGACCATAGGGCGATTCAAGGGTGGAAATGCGATGTAATTCAGAGAGGGCTTTTTTTGCCACCTCATCACTGCCCAGCGCCTGTTTGTTTTTCTCAAAATGACGTAAGGCCTGTTGCAGTTGTTGCCAGCTTGGCATCTGGTTGCTGAAGAATTCATGAATATCACGATAATCTTCTTCCAGATCCAGATAGTCGTCCTTGTTCTCGACCACGGCCTTAAAGAAATCGAAGCTGTCGCTATTCGCCAGCAGACGTTCCAAAGTCAGAATAGACTTTTCAATCACTTTCTTACCCGGGAACTGCCCAACATCAGTTTTACTCTTATACGACTTAAAGTTGGCTAACCAAGTCTTAAGATGCTGCAAATAGAATTCAAATAGCTCTTTCTCAGTCGCTGGTCCCATCGCCGAGAACAGTTCTTGGGTGAGTTGGCGTGCCTGTTTCAATACCTGATCATCAGTCTGGCGTTTTTTAATGATCGACACATCACGGCGACGGCGGCTGTTTTGTAAAGGCTCAAAGGCATCTTTTAACTGTAAGCTGCCGCCATTTAACTGTAGTGAAATCCGCCCCATCGCAGCCAGCTGACCCACCAACAGTAAAATCTCGGCATCTGGCCAGCCATAAGGACGTTTGGCAAAACGATCCACCACATCTGACACCAGAATACGCTCTGTACCGGTGGCCCGTAGTGCAATGTACTGCTCCACTTCCTGTAGGGCTTTGGGATTGCTCTGACCGCCATCCAGAGACAATCCGAGCTGCGCCATATCATCCACAGTCAAGACGGCGTTCAGTTCACGCCAGGCATCCTGCTGATAGACCTGCAGATAGCTCAGTTTGGTATAAGTGTTTTCCAGCAAATAACGACAAGCCTCATCCAGCTTGGTGGTTGGACTTGAAGATGAAAGTTGTAGATGTTGACCCAAGGCATAACTTTCCGCGTCCAGCAACATTTCTTCGACCCGGACACGCAGGCGTTTTTTACGCTCCTGGTTCTCACGGCCACGGTCTGCCAGGATACGGGTGATATCGGACTGAGTGCCATCATCATTTAACCGAATAAATTTATTGGTTTTCAGCCAGGTGCGCAGTTCATTAAAGAACTGTTTATCGTCTGCCAGTTTAAACAGGACTTGTCCTTCGGCCTGAGTACTTTTACCAATACAGTAAGCTTCAGTATAGAGGTTGTATTCCGTATCCAGCGGAGAAATGATTTCAACTTTCAAATCGCTCTCATACTTGCCATCCAGGCTATGACCATCCAGAAAACGACCAATCTGATAGTCCATCTTGTTGGCTTGATGGCGGTATTTGTTCTGATCGCGCAGTAAATCTTTAAAGATCAGGTTGGCTAACTCTTTATTTTCTTCTGAAGCCGCTAAGTCTGTGGCTTTAATTTTTCGGGTAATATCCCGCTCTTCATTGGTTAGGAACAGGAACTCATCACCATTCCTAGTAATCAGGCTCTCTTTTTCCAGACGCTGCAGGCTCTCTTCAATCCGCTTGCGCAATGCCAGCTTATCTTCATCAATTTTCTCAATCGACAAAGTCACCAGGTTATCCAGCGTACCTTTGATGATATCGACATAGCGGATCATGAACAGGGTACGCAGCATCTGCACATCAAAACCATCCAGGGTCTTATTCTGCCCTGCCTGGTCGATGGTACGCTTCACTGCTGTATCCAGAAATCCTTCCACTGAAGTATAGAAGCGGTGGAAAGGAACCAGGGCACCGACTTCATCTGTAGCAATCGCATTCGCGGCCATCTGGAACGCATCCAACATGGACCGTTCACCATAGGCCAGGTGTGCACCGGTCGCACCGACCTTACGGATTTCTTCAAATACTTTTTGTACCAGCTGAAAATGGTACGGCGCAAAAGGATAGTTATGGATAAAGCTGTCTGGCCCCTCATAGTTCTTTAGGGTTGGGCCTGAACGGTCAAAGGTAATCTGATTTTTTAAGATATCGCCCTTTTGCTCAAACACTGATCTGAGCAATGCTTCTGCTTCTGGGGTTTTACGTAATAAACGTTTCTGGATGACTTCATCGGTATTGGAACTGGACAGTGATAACCGGGTTTTAAAACGACCAGCAATCTTGGAGAAGTCATTGGCTTTGGAAGAAGACATCTCACCTAAAACAGCATCGATGTCTGCCTGTGAGGTGACGATAATCCAAGCGCGGCCTTTACAGATCGTACCCAGGTTTTCAGTAATGGTTTGCAATGTCAGCATCAAGCGGGTATCGCTGCCAATAAACTGCCCCACTTCATCGACCAAGAACAACATGCGTTGCTGGGGTCCTTTGCTGTCCAGGTATTCTTTCACCCACTGACAGAAGTTTTCAACCGAAACACTAAAGGTCTGCTCAGAATCCTCAAACCACTTGTGTGCAGCTTCTGCTGATAGATTCAGTGCCTGAGAAATCGCAGTTTCGACATCATCCTGATAGAACTGATATCCGTCACGTTCTTCTAGCCAAGACATGCCGCTGGATTCCTCAAACGCCTGTTTAAAGCGTTCATACACCCCTTTCTGGCTCAGGTGACGTTCCATATGGGCAATATGTGGATGGTCAGCACTAAAACCCTGATACTCGTTAAACACACGTAAAAACACATTCAGGATCGGATTGCCATCGTCATTGGAACTGGCTTTACTGTCAATGTTAAACAGGATGACATCGGCATGATGGCTAACGGCCTTGCCAATATCGGCACGGATAAATGCATCGCGGATTTTAGTTTCATCAAAGAATTCTGCGGCGCTACGCTCGTTACCTTGCGCATCACGTACCACTTTATTGGCCAGAATATACGACAAGGTTTTCAGGAAATGTGATTTACCTGAACCAAAGAAGCCTGAAATCCATACGCCGACACGGTTGGCAATCGAAGGATCGCTCAGGTCTGTGCCATAAGACTGGAAAAAGTCCCGAAAATGCTTTTCCAGTTCATTGGTGACCACATACTCATCGAGTTCCTGATAAACCGTAGTATTGTCATTCTGGTCTGCTTTTACGACCCCGTTAATCGCACGATCTAATGGCTTATAAAAAAGTTCTTTAATGTTCATCTCAATCCATTCCCCCGAATTCTTATTTCTATTTGCCGTGTTAAGGCACTAATCTGAATGCTCTGTAGTAATTATTGCTTGGAATTTTTCCAAATAAACTCATCGCTTGACCGTCGTAATAACCTGGGTAAAACAGCACCACTGGCTTATGCCCCAGTAACGAATGCAAACTGTTCAATAAGTGATGGGCACGTAACAGTGGCCAAACCGACCCTACCCCAGTCATCAACACAATATCTTGTGCATTGGTGGCATATTTACTCACCAGATAGGGCGCGAACTTATCCATATGCAGTGGGCCTTTCAGCGCTTTGAGCAGCGCCTCATCGCCTTTGGCTTTTTGCATTTGAATGGCTTTATCGATGAAGTTACGCTCAGACAGATAATCCACCACGGCTTGCAGCAGGTTGATATTCACCACCTTCAGCTGACTGTGTTTTTTCTCCAGCATCCCGTCTAGAAAATGCAGATATTCGCGCACCTTCAACTCATCTTCAGGTGCATAATCAAAAATCCAGAAGCCAATTTCATTGCCCAATCCTTGTCCAGTGAGAAACTCGGTTGAAAGTATTCGCTCTGGAATCTGGTTCAGACGCTCATGTATTGTTTGACTCATTGCTGCCCCTCTACAACTAACGCGTCCATACCGACACTTCCATAGATCTTTTAATGCGTTGTTTATAATGTTCTTCCAACAGGCTACGCAGCTCTGCTCTGACGATCACGCGCTGCAACTCCAGCTTACGGGTACTTTTTAAATAACCGGCTTCTGCCAGCATGCGAAACACCACCTGCCCCATTTTTTTCTTGCTGGACTCTTTCCAATCACAGATATCCGGATCACGTTGTGAGCGTTCATCCAAAAAATCTGACCAGATATAACTGTCCAAGTATTGCGCCTGGGAGATATAGGCATCCCTCATCACCGTTTCCATAAACTCAAGCAGCAACAGGTTGCGTTCCAGTGCCCCACAAAAAGCCACCTGAGTCGCCAGCTCATCATCCCCATCCCGCAAAGCTTTCCAGAAATCAGGCTCTAAGCGCTCAAGACGCTTACGAATGGCAGTGGCGTTACGTTGGGCTGAAGCAGGCGTTCTTTTTTGCAGAATATTGTCAATCTGAATGGCCTGATGCCATTGTTCTGGAGTCGCTTCTCGTAATAACAGATCCGCGATCAGCCGGCTTTCACGCACCATCAGGGAACCGCCAATCAGGTCACTGTCATAATGAAATTGTTCTAACATAGCCAATCTCCTATGACGCCTGATCAAACAGGTAAGACGACAGCTTTTCGATATCTGAGCGTTGTAGTACCAAGGGATATTTCAAGGCATCATCCGCCTCAGCCAGCGTGATCGCGGCCTGATATCGCTGCAAAGTATAGTGAGCCAGGGCTTTTTTCACCGGAATCTGTAATCTGCCATCAGGCATGCCGAAGTCTTTTTCGACCAGCGCTTGTTGTGATGAGTTCAATTTTGGATTAGGGATCAGCGTCAGTACAATTTCTTCATGCCATTGCTGATCCTGAGCAGGGCCTACTGACTCAATCGCCATCACAACAGGTGTGCGATCAATTCTGGAGAGTAAAAAGTCCTTAAACTGCTTGCTCTGATGGCAATAGGCACGGACATGCCAGCGAAAACCGGTATACACCAGGGTGTGTGGGGAAATGATGCGTTCATGCCACTGCGGATTCTGCATCGAGGCATAAATCATTTTTAAAGTACTTTGGTTGCGGCAGGCACGCAAAACTTCCCGAATCACTTCAGGACGTACACTGCGATCAGGTAATTGAACTGCTGTAAGATTCGGTTCTGGCATCGCAATAAGGGCATGCGATTCACTGACCAAGCCCGAGAGCATATTGAGATATTCATTGATATGCGCTGTAGTCAGTACAGGCTGGAAGCTGGCCTTAGGCACATAACCCTTGACGGAGGGGTCATGAATCAAGGCATCGGGGTTATACAGCGTATTGTAACGCTTGATATCCGCAGAAGCCTGCTGTCGACTGAGCCCAAACCAGCTCATCAAACGATTGGTAACCAAACGACCTTCCCAGTAAGCAAGCAACTCGATGGCTCGCATTCGAAGAAGCACTTCATGCTTATCTGTCGTCATATACCAATCAGTCAATAAATAGCAGCTTTAAGATTACCCTACAGCAAATATACAGTAAATATTTTTGACGGTATTTAAAGGTAGTATTGCAATCATCAGATAAAAAATATACTAGTATCCTGATGATAGCCGTCAAAGTACGATCTCTAGCAGATCATGGATCCTGGTATAGCGCGTGAATTGAGCTAAGTTTTAGAATGAGAGAAATATGGGTTTTAGATTTCGTAAAAGTATTAAATTATTCCCGGGTTTTAAAATTAATCTGACCCATAAAGGCATCAGCAGTGCCAGCATTGGCAAACCTGGTGCTTCTCTAAATATTGGGAAAAAAGGTACGCGAACCAGTGTCGGCATTCCAGGTACGGGACTATCTTACTCTAAACACCAACCTTACTCTAAAAAGACCCGTGTTCCACAACCGACATCGCTAGAACACACGGAATATAATCCTCAGAATTTAGAACAACCGAAGGCAAAGATATGGCCTTGGATTATTTTTGGAATATTGTGTTTTATGGTGGGTGCCGTCATTTTTTAGCAAGAACCGCATTGTATTTTAATCAAAAAAAAAATGCCCAGATGGATGAATGGGCAAACTAAGGAATTAATATCCTTCAGAAACTCCAGCGCAATTCTCGCTACTTTCAGTAAGCGACTCTGGCTCAATCATGATAGTCTGACTCAATCGAGTCGAGGTAAATCGATCCATCACAATTGGAGCAGAAATTATGCTTGATCACACTCTTGGTTAATGCTGAAAAGTCTTTGAGTTTTAATTAATAAATAATAGTATCCATGTCTACCCTCAACTTTACTTATTTTCAGATAGCAACCAATCGAGAGCACTCATTTTTACAATACCATTATAATTCGCTTCAGTCCCTATCGTGTCTAATGTAAGCAAATACTTGGGATACGAATCAGAAATTTTCTGTAATGGACGTAACTCTCGGCTGAGTGTCTCCTCATTGAGCGTTTCTAATGCCACCTGATAATAAGTTAAATTCTGTAAAGTATCGACAGCAACAAAATCAATTTCATATTCATCAACCCGCCCTACATAGACCGTATAACCTCGTCTGACAAGCTCAAGATAAATCACATTTTCTAAGATATGACCTTGATCAGCATTAGCATCAGGCAACATAATCCGGCGCAATCCGACATCAACTAAATAGTATTTTTCAGAGGATTGTAATAACTCACGCCCGCGTACTTTAAATTGTGCGGCACTATAAAATAACAAACTGTCCTGTAAGCCCTGAATATAGCGTTTTACTGTTTCAAATGAAATTTTAACCCCACTTGAAACAAAGGTATTTTTAATTTTATTGATGGAAATAGCTGAGCCTGTCACGCTTGCCAAATATCTTGTGACACGCTCGAGAGAGTTAATATCGGCAGTATTCAAACGTGGAATAACATCTTTAAACATTACACTGGCATAGACCGCTTGCAAGTAATCATAAGTTTCCTGCTGGCTAGTCATGGCAAGCGTATAAGGGAAACTACTGCGCGTATACATGGCATACAAATCACGATTTGATAATTGTTGGATGATCGGATTATTTTCAATATGCCACTGTTTAAATTCTTGGAATGAAAGGGGTAAAACATGTTGCTCTATATAGCGTCCTGTAAGTAAAGTCGCAAGTTCTCCACTTAGAAAGAATGCATTTGAGCCTGTAATATATAAATCGATATAATCCCGAACATATAAAGAGTCGACTACTTTCTCAAAATTTGTAACATGTTGAATTTCATCTAAAAAAACATAGTTTTTTTTACTTTTATCAACTTTGGATAATACATAATCATGTAGTTTACGGTAATCGGTGAGTTCTTCAAATTCCATAAATTCGAAGTTGATGGCAATGATGTTTTCGGCTTGTACGCCCTGTGCTTTTAGGTCTTGTTGAAACATCGCCAATAAGGTGGATTTTCCAGAGCGACGTACACCCGAAAGCACTTTAATGACATCACGGTCTTGCCATGTATTCAGAAATTTTAAGTAGCCATCACGTCGAATATTAGCGCTTCTCATTATTTACACTTAGAATCTAAAGTTTTAATAAATTCTATCAAATTTTAGAATGTATATGTAAATATATTTAGTTTTAAGAAAAGTTTAAAGGTTAAGTGAAACATTCAAAGCTGCTGTAGAAGCATGTAAACATGCAGATCTGATCAAAATCCAAATTCTGTCTTTTTGATTATTTTCCATGTCATGTTATGTCATTTATGCTACGAGTTAACTGCTATATAAATTAAGTGAAAAGTAAATGGAACTAAGTTGTTAACTAGAGTGGAACTCATTTTTGTTGTGCTGATGGTCTCAGCCTTAATCCTAATTGCTTATGAAATGCTAAAAGGTTTATTTTAGAGCATCTATACAATTTTTGATCAAAAAAAGCCCACAGAGGGAATCTATGGGCGAAACTAAGGACCTTGACGGTCATTCAGAAACTACAGCTAGTTTCTGGTTGTGATTCTGGACTGAATTAAAAATAACCATATTGGCTGAATGTATCAAAAGTTAAATCATGTGATTAATCATTGATACTTCTGCAAAAATGAGCTCATCGCTCTGTTGATTAATACAGTAATTCACCAAACAAATCCGCTCTAATCTCTTCCAGGCTCAGATCTGATTTCATCCTATTACAGATGGGATGAACCAGCAGACCATTCTCTAGAACACCTTGCCCACCTACGGCTTTGGCAATCCGATGATCCGATTCAGTAGAATCAAGATAGATCAATCCATCACAAATGAGGCAAAAGTTATGATTACCCACCAGAAAATTGTGCTTAAGCAGACTCTTGGTTAATGCCGAAAAGGCCTTGGGCTTTGACCGAGAAATTGGACTAATCGACTCCACATATCCCACTCTATTGTAAACAAGACATTTTTATCTTTTATATTCAATGGCTTATTTTCCTGCTAATTGGTAATACCATGAAAAATACCATGCTCAGAAAAGGCTTAACAATATTTTGAAAAATTGCCTACTGAGCGCTGCCGCACAGCTCCATAGGCCGCTTTCCTGGCTTTGCTTCCAGATGTATGCTATTCTGCTCCTGCAGCTAATGGATCACCGCAAACAGGTTACTCGCCTGGGGATTCCCTTTCGACCCGAGCATCCGTATGAGACTCATGCTCGATTATTATTATTATAGAAGCCCCCATGAATAAATCGCTCATCATTTTCGGCATCGTCAACATAACCTCGGACAGTTTCTCCGATGGAGGCCGGTATCTGGCGCCAGACGCAGCCATTGCGCAGGCGCGTAAGCTGATGGCCGAGGGGGCAGATGTGATCGACCTCGGTCCGGCATCCAGCAATCCCGACGCCGCGCCTGTTTCGTCCGACACAGAAATCGCGCGTATCGCGCCGGTGCTGGACGCGCTCAAGGCAGATGGCATTCCCGTCTCGCTCGACAGTTATCAACCCGCGACGCAAGCCTATGCCTTGTCGCGTGGTGTGGCCTATCTCAATGATATTCGCGGTTTTCCAGACGCTGCGTTCTATCCGCAATTGGCGAAATCATCTGCCAAACTCGTCGTTATGCATTCGGTGCAAGACGGGCAGGCAGATCGGCGCGAGGCACCCGCTGGCGACATCATGGATCACATTGCGGCGTTCTTTGACGCGCGCATCGCGGCGCTGACGGGTGCCGGTATCAAACGCAACCGCCTTGTCCTTGATCCCGGCATGGGGTTTTTTCTGGGGGCTGCTCCCGAAACCTCGCTCTCGGTGCTGGCGCGGTTCGATGAATTGCGGCTGCGCTTCGATTTGCCGGTGCTTCTGTCTGTTTCGCGCAAATCCTTTCTGCGCGCGCTCACAGGCCGTGGTCCGGGGGATGTCGGGGCCGCGACACTCGCTGCAGAGCTTGCCGCCGCCGCAGGTGGAGCTGACTTCATCCGCACACACGAGCCGCGCCCCTTGCGCGACGGGCTGGCGGTATTGGCGGCGCTGAAAGAAACCGCAAGAATTCGTTAACTGCACATTCGGGATATTTCTCTATATTCGCGGTTCAGCAGGCATGTCCCCTTTGAGGGCGACCCGACGACAGGATAATCGACCTTATGGTGCGCAAATATTTCGGCACAGACGGTATTCGTGGCAAAGCCAACGAAGGCGCGATGACGGCGGAAACCGCCTTGCGCGTCGGCATGGCGGCTGGCCGTGTCTTTCGTCGCGGTGACCACCGCCATCGTGTCGTGATCGGCAAGGATACGCGCCTGTCGGGCTATATGCTTGAACCCGCGCTCACAGCCGGTTTCACCTCGATGGGCATGGACGTATTCCTTTTTGGCCCGCTGCCGACAACGTAATAGGAAGAATAAACGCCCTTTTCACCCAAGTCCAAATTAATTTGCCGATTCCATAATCAGGGTGTATTACAATTCCATAGAGTTTTTCAATCCAGGTGGTTTAGCTGATAACTTAACGATTGATCAGCTTCTTCGTGAAGATTACTCGCCATGGGCGCGCAATAAAAGGATATCTGCCACGTTCAAAGAAGCGCATTTTATTGAAAAATATGGGTCAGGCATCAAACGAATCCAAGAAGGCTTCGCATCCTATGGTCTGCGTCCCCCTGTCTTTGAAAATTTCCAGCACGGTTTTCGAGTTATTGTCTCATCAAAGCTACTTTTCGAATCTAATGAGGGAGTAAGTGAGGGAGTAAATCTACTATTTAATCAGATAAGAACTAATCCAGGAAAGCGTGCACCATTTTTAGTAAACGAGCTATTAGTTCCTGTCAAGATAGTAGAGCGGTGGCTCAAAATCTTAAGAGATGATCATAAAATCGAGTTTCGAGGAGCTCCTAAAAGTGGAGGATACTGGCTAAAATAGAAATCAATGATACTCTTAAGTGGCACCAATCGAACTCCTATTTTAGCATTTAAAAAAGTATCCTCACATCATTTTATTGAACAATACCTAAGGCTGCTCTGGCGGCATTGATATGATTATCGTCGTTGCACTCTACCGCAAAAGCGCCATATGCTAATGGAGCTGCAGCAGCCCTCTCTATAGATTGTTCGTAGAGCCTATCCCATATCGTTCCGCCTTGTTTAGCATACTCCGTTATCAAACTCTTCAGGCTATCCTCTCCAAAAACCGATACGTGACCAGAAAAGTCCAGTGCAGGATCACCCATATGCGCAGTAGACCAATCTATGATACCAGAGGTCTTACCTTCCTTCGAGGTTAAGACATGCCCTGCATAGAGATCGCCATGGATGAAACAAGTGAATTCAGGCCACAAAGGGTCATTGTCCAACCATCTACGGTATCTGTTTTCCAACGGCTCGCTGATACCTATCTCAGATTTCACCAAGTGGATACGGTCAGCTATTTCGGTCCTCAATTCACTTGGAGTCATTATTTTCAAGTTGCTCTTTCTCACATCGTCAGCTGTAATACGATGTAATTCGGCCAATGATTTTGCCAGAGACTCCACATAAGCTATGCTATCGCGATCTATGTTCCAAGAAACCTCATGTGTTATCGCATCGAATGTCAGAGCAGGCGCATCCTCCAGTAAAGGGTAGGCTATTAGGCGCTCCGATACAATTTTCCAATCAGGGACATTGATCGACAGGTTTCTTTTGGCTAAATCCAATATTCTACTTTCATTTTCGATTTGTTCAAGCATATCGCTTCTTCGAGGTATACGGAGTACCCAGTTCTCACCGTTTACTTCCTTTACAAAGGCAACTCTAAAGTCGATGCCCATCTCATTGACGCTCATCTCTTCCGAAATTCTCAGCCCATGCTCTAGGGCTAATGTTTGCATATCTTCGATTGTCATTTCTATACTGTTTTCTTTTATTAAATTGGTACCAGTTCCCCCGACAGGACATTCTGAATGTCATATACAGGTGTAACACTTTACCCATATTCTTTTCGTATGGATAACACTTCCCATCAGGGAACAAAAATCTGATACATGAATTAATTGTGAGACAGTAGACCTACTGTCGCATTGAAGCCATCTCGGCGACTATTTGATTAGGAAAACCAAGGCTTTGCCATCATAGCCTTATCATAGAAGTATAACATAGTTGTAAAGATAGAAAATTATTTTTTATTCATCCATGATGTTATTATTTTATAATAACATCATCTAAACATGTCCTGTCGCTCTTTTGTGCTGTGATATTTCATACCTATTAACTGCTTTCGTTTGAATTATACGACGTTCTACTCACAATAGGGCAAGGGTTACTCATTCCGTAGGATGCGGTTCACGTATAGGAAGAATAAACGCCCTTTTCACCCAAGTCCAACAGCTTTGGACCGCAGTTGACTCTTTCGACACCCCTGCGATGCAACCCAATCCGGCTGACGGGGAGCCAGCAACGCTGAAAATTTACCCTCCTCTTTCCCACTAGCGGCTCCTTTTCCGACAACCAGCACGGCGGATCCCTGCCGCGGCGCTGTGAACGCAGCATTTTGATTGGTATCGTTGGCCTTCAGGCTCGTCAGTCAAACAGACCCAGGAGCAGCTCAGCCGGTGGCGCCCGGCTTTCGGGTAACGCCCTGGTCCCGCTGGTTTCGGCTTTGTGCTTCAGGTGATCAAGGATCTGCTTGATCACTATAGGGTCTTCAATGCAGGCGATGACTTTCATGGCGCCGCCGCAGCCGCTGCAGGTCTCGATGTCGATATTGAAAACACGCTTGAGCCGTTGCGCCCATGTCATCGACGCTCGCCGTTGTGCTGGTGTTGCCGGTTCATCAGCCACCCTGACCTTGTTGCCCCTGCCCCGTTTTGCCGGCGTGACCAACGCCCGGTGCCGACTGTTGGGTGCGAACACCCCGTGGAAGCGGGTTAGGTTGACTCTGGGCTTCGGTACCAGGGCGGCCAGCCTTGCAATGAAATCCAATGGTTCGAAAATGACGTGCGTGGTGCCGTCCCGGTACGGCGTCTTGAGCTGGTAGCGCACGTTGCCGCCTCGTGTTAACGACAGCCGCTTCTCGGATACCGCCGGGCGGCTGATGTACCGGCACAGCCGTTCGAGCTTCTTGCGTTCATCGGCCCTGGCCGCCACGCCGGCGTGCAGGCTGGACCCGGCTACCTTGCCAATCCCGTCACCGAACGGATCACCACTGGTCGGCAGAGTTTGCAAAGTGAACACCTTTCGCCCCGCCTGTGAACCGACAGCGATACGGTAAGTGATCGAGTGCCCCAGCAGGGGTGTCATCGGGTCGTCATCCACCGCATCCGAGGCCAGATAGCTGTTTTCGACATCCCGTTCCAGCAGGCCTTGCCGTTCCAGATAGCGACCCACCCGGTGGGCGATGGTGTGCGTCAGCTGGGTGAGCTCTGGGCTGGTCGGCGCCTTGACCCAGCGGAAACGCGCTGAGCCGTGGGATTGCTCGACATACACACCGTCGAGAAACAGCATGTGGAAGTGAACATTCAGATTGAGCGCCGATCCAAAACGCTGGATCAGGGTGACCGCGCCCGTCTTGGCCACTTGGTGGGTATGGCCCGCTTTCTTGACCAGGTGCGTGGCAATGACGCGGTAAACGATGCCCAGCACCCACCCCATGATCTCGGGCCGGCTGGCAAACAGGAAACGCAGCTGAAACGGGAAGCTCAACACCCACTGACGCATGGGTTGTTCAGGCAGTACTTCATCAACCAGCAAGGCGGCACTTTCGGCCATCCGCCGCGCCCCACAGCTCGGGCAGAAACCGCGACGCTTACAGCTGAAAGCGACCAGGTGCTCGGCGTGGCAAGACTCGCA
>NZ_VOZS01000024.1:0-39873 GCF_013419675.1 Acinetobacter sp. YH12069
TTCGCAAGAGATGCGATGGATGTCTGATGATTTGTAGTCATAAATTTAAGTCCCCACTTGTTTCTAAGTGGGGACTAAATTAAGGCTTATAGGATGAATTCAGAAGGTGTGTTCAGCGGACGCTTACATCTGATGAATGATCAATCACGATTGAGCAGCAATAGGCAGCCAAAACTGATGAAGATCCCACCAGTAATTGCATCAATTTTTTTACTAAATTTTTGATAGTAATGGGTCATTTTAGGTGCTGAAAATAAGACCGCAACCAATGCAAACCAAATTAAACTTTCAATAAAGACTAAAGCCAATAAAGAGCTCTGATCAAATATGCTGACATTTGCACTGATCCCAATAGAAAATACACTACTGAAATAAACCAATGCTTTAGGATTGGCCATATTGGTCAAGAAACCTTGGAATAACAGCGTCAAAGGTGATTTTTTCTGTACGGCTTGCTCGGTTGGTTTTGTTAGAGTGCCTAGATCTTTGCTCCACGCAGACTTTAATAACTGAGAGCCTAAATATAAAAGATATAAGCCACCCAAAATCATGAGGCATTGTTGTAACCAGGCCATTTTTTGAAATAGAAAATGTAAGCCACTTATTGCACAAATTGACCAAACCAAGATACTGAGTGAAATACCTAATGCGGCAAATAATGCATGTGATCTGGATTGTCGAATAGCACTTTGAGTTACAAAAAAGAAGTCTGGGCCTGGGCTGATGAGAGCAAAAAAGTGGATGAGTGCAATGCTGAGTAAGGGAGTCATTCTAATGGCTTATACATTTTGAAATGCAACTGTTATAAGCCATTTAGCTTTAAATTAATAGCTGTTTTACAGCTCAAGCTGTTGTAAAAATTGTTGCAAAATCATGGGAGCAACACGTTCTAAATGAGGTGCATGTTGCTGGCTTTGCATGCGTAAATTTGGAATGTTAATTTGTGCTTTATGTAATTCACATGTATGCCCAATCAGCCATTTTTCCATGGCTTGTGCTTCTGCTTCGATGTGAAACTGTAGGGCTAAAATATTGGGCCCATAGCTAAACGCTTGATTCGGGTATATTGTCGAGCTAGCTAGCAGCTGTGCATTTACAGGTAAATCAAAGGTATCACCATGCCAATGCAGTACAGGCACTTGATCTAATGGCGCTAATATATTGTCACTGATGGCATCAAGCGCTAGGGAACTCCAACTGATTTCTTTGCTATGACCTGCATAGACTTTCGCTCCCAATGCATGCGCAATAAGCTGAGCACCTAAGCAAATGCCTAAAGTCGGTAAGTTACTCTCTAAACGTACTTTAAGTAAGTCTATTTCTTTTTGTAGGAATGGGTAGTCATCAGTTTCATAGACTCCGATCGGGCCACCCAAAATGATGGTAAGCCCTGTATGTTGCATAGCTTTACTCAGGTCATCGACTCCAGCTTCGAAGTATCTCACCCGATAACCCAGTTGGTAAAATACATCTTCCAATGAACCCAAATCTTCAAATGCAAGGTGTTGAATGACGTAGATGGTTTCGTTTAATGCAGTACTCATAGGGATTTTTCAGGATTAAGATTTCAAAATAGAATGTAGCTTGAATTGCCGGAGATTAAAAAGGAAAACTGTAAATTTTTCACAATTTCGAAAAGAAATAAATATAGAAGTTGGTTGAAGCGGATTGTTTTTTCTTTGAGTGATTATGTTCGACGATAGAACTTAGCATTTAAAACTTTGGTGCTGTGAATTAAGGGATCCCGCAAGGCTTTATTGGCAAAATTTATGAGAAAAAGTGCATGAAATTTAGATAAAGCTTTGGTTTAGTATAAAAAAAAGATGAAAAACCAATGGAAAAGCGTTTAGAGATGCGTATGATGAAATCTTCGACAAACAACAGTTCATTTTTCTTTTAATATCATCACATAATTAGATAACTGATTTTAAAAGTAAAAAAATATAAGCCAGGGAACTTGTATGCAGTCAAAACATAATCGAGATGCCAGTCTCTTGCATGCGATACATAAAATTTTATTAAAGGAATGGGACCCGTTAGGGATTCGCCGTATTCCTGCTTTACGTGATGAGTATGATGATTATTTGCCCAATATTTTTAAATTAATTCAAGAGGATTCAAGTGAATCAGAAATTTTTGAATATTTATGGTGGGTTGAGCAAAAAGTCTTAGAGAAAAAAGGACAGAAGGAACATACCCTAAAAATTGCGAAAATGCTGAAGGCAATTGAGCGCTAGTTTGCGGTCGTGTACGCATAAAAAACCGATATATATCCGTATCGGTTTTTTATATTGAATCTCTTAGAAGTCTATTAGAAACGGTTTAGAATTTCTTTTCTAAGGTAAACATAAAGCTTGGAATTGATTCATTGATACGAGATTGGTATAGCGCGCCAGAACTTTGTTCCTTTAACACTTCTTTATAATCTGAGCTGAGAATATTACGTGCATTCACCGATGCAGACCAATTTTGATCAAAGCGTTTAGTAAAACTCACATCCATATTGACGCGTTCATTGCTGGTGCGATTGTACGGTTCGTTACTCAGTGCACGTGTATATTCAGGGGTATAATCGAGATTCACACTTGTTGCAATACGCCACGGTTGGTAGTTGTATGATAAACCAGCACTTGCGGTATAAGGTGCAACATCACTTGCCAAACGGTCAGAGCCGTCAGTTTCTTCAATTTTTGCACGTACAGTTGAAAGCTGAGCATTCAACATAAAAGAATGACCATTCTCCGTTTGCTTCAGTGCATAGCGTCCAGCAATCTCCACACCATAAGTAGTTGCACTGTCTTGGTTATATGGGCGTTCGACAAAACGGCAATCGGTATTTCCCGTTTCGCAACGACCGCCTGTAGCATTTTCTGACAGGATCGATTTTTCGATATAGTCATTAATTTCTCGATAATATGCAGTGATATTTACACCTCCAGCAGGGGTGTTATAGCCTAAGGTTGTTTCGTAAGCATTAATAGTTTCAGGTCTTAGGTCAGGATTACCACCACGATCAGGATTGTTTAGTTTCCCTGCATCGCTATCTGTAGAAACTGAAATAGTCGGCATTAATTGATTGCTACGTGGGTTTTTAAAAGCCTGACTCAAATTGGTTTGAAGTGACCACTGGTCATTAAAGTCAAAACGGTGTGCTAATACAGGACTTAAATGCTGATCTTGATAATCCACTAAACCTGAACGATCAATCCACTCTTGGCGTACACCTAAAGTTAAGGTTTGGCGCGGCGTATATTTCCAACTTCCTTCAACATAGGCAGCATACAATTGTTCATCTAAGGTCTTTGCAATATTGCTTTCAAGTTCATTGCTACGTAGATCAGTACCAAATTTTATTTGGCGTTTTGAGTCGAACTTGCGGACACCGTCATAGCCTAAGCTATATTCATTAATTTGTTCATCAATATACGATTGAGAATCTCTATACTCTGTTAATTCTGTTTCATTTTGCTGCTCGATTGATAAGCGAATTTTGTCGGAATTGCCTTGGTCTTTACGCTCATATCGTGTGTTGAGTCGAATGCTGTCATTTTTATCTTTTTGGACTTGGGAGCCACTTGTGCCTTCGCTTTCATTGTTGCGATAAAATATTTCAGCGACCAATTTTTGTTGATCATCAAGTTGATATTCAACACGTGGGGTGAGCATTTGCGACGTACGATTGGTGATGCGTTTTTGAGTTTTCGTCCCTGTTGCATCTTGTGTGCGGGTGAGCGTATCTGAATCATTCCACATTTGGCTCCCAGATAAACTATAGATCCAAGGGTCTGAACGACCATCCATTTGAAAGTTTAAATTGGTGCGTTCTTCTTCACGTGTATTTGATTTGGTTAGACCATAACCAGCACGTACAGAACCACTCAAACGCGTGCCATTCAATGGTTCTTTTAAAATAATATTAATGACAGCAGATGAAGCAACCGAGCCTTGAGCTACACTTGGTTGTTTGGTGATTTCAAGGCGTTCGATCATTTCCGGTGTAATGCTATCAACAATTGACATGCCCCCACGAGGACCACCTTGTACAGGTTCACCATTGATTAAAAACACGGGTGCGCCACCACCACGAAAACGCATGCCGCCAGCACCTGCACCACCACGTGGACCACCGCCGGCACCGGGGAGTTGAAACCCTGCAGCACGACGCAGTGCATCATTGATGGACTGATCGCCAAATTTCAACATTTCATCACGGCTTATGATGGTTTTTGCGACAGCACTGATATCTGGGTCTTTGGGCTTAGTGCTTGCTGTTGGAACTTCAAATGTTAAAGCTTCCATTTGCTGAACTGCTGCAGATTCTTGGGGATTTTGAACAGTATCTGCGGCCCAAATTGATGTTGAGATCGTAAGTAATGCGTAACTTAAGCTGGTCAGTTTGAGTGTGGTGTGCGCGCCGTGCATTATTTGGTTGTCCAAATGTAATTTTGGCAAAGAATAACGGAAAATTATGGAGAAAAATTGAGGAGAATAACCAAGATGAGCATTTCATCTGATTATTTTTTAACAGGTAGGCGAAAGGTCATATTGCAATAAGGAAAGCCTTATTCGTTGGGGGGGAAATTAAGGCCTATTAACGTCGCTACAATATAATAAATAACTGAGGTGACGCAGTAGCATCAGAAGCGTACTTTGCTTCAAATAATAAAGATACGCGGTAATGTCATGCGCAATTGTTTGAGACAGGACGACTTCTAATCAAAAATGTTTTTGCGATACGTTGAATAATTTGACGGTAGTGAACGAGTTTTGTCTGTGAGGTGCATTGCACCGCAAGATGGTTTCCTTGCGAAGCTTCGCATCTCATTTTGCCGAATGAGAAACAACGTTTCGTAAGAGTACTTCCAGCCGAAAGCTAATCCCTGTATTTAATCCCTAAATGTAAGACTTCGTCAGATTTAAATATTATTTTAAAAATGTGAAATGGCTTTCATGTGCATAACATGAGTAAATACATATAAAAATAAGCCTTTGAAGAAAGATTTAGACATAAAAAAACCCTCATCTTTCGATGAGGGTTTTTCGTATTTTGGAGCGGGAAAGGAGACTCGAACTCCCGACCCCAACCTTGGCAAGGTTATGCTCTACCAACTGAGCTATTCCCGCAATGAGGTGAATTATAGAGAATTTCACGCAACTGTCAACTCTCTATGCTTCTGTTTGCTTAATTAATCAGCGCGACGCCAAATAGTACCTTGACGTGTATCTTCCAGAACTACGCCCTGATCCAGTAAAGATTGACGAATGTCATCTGCTTTGGCAAATTCTTTGGCTTTTTTCGCATCTTTACGTTGTTGAATTAAATCTTCAATCTGTTCTTCTGATAAGCCTAATGCTTCCTGACCGATATCAGATTTCAGGAAATCATCCACATTGTGTTGCACCAAACCTAAAATATTGGTCAAGTGACGCAATGTCGAATAATACACAGCCGCTTGTTCAGCATTTTCATCTTTCACGGCACGGTTCAATTCTTTGTTGACTTCAAACAATACCGCAATTGCTTCTGCGGTGTTGAAATCATCACGCATAGCGGCATTAAAGCGCTCAACTAAAGCATCATCCAAAGTTTCTACGGTTTTTTCACCATAGACTTGCTGATAAGCTTTAAATGAATGATAGAAACGGGAAAGGGTATTTTTCGCTTCTTTTAAAGCAGTGTCAGAGAAGTTTACTGGGCTACGGTAATGTGATGACACAATAAAGAAGCGGATCACTTCAGGGTGGAATTTATCCATGACATCACGAATAGTGAAGAAGTTACCTAAAGACTTCGACATTTTTTCGCCATCGACATTAATAAAGCCGACATGCATCCAGTAATTAACATACTGTTCGCCAGTAGATGCCTCAGATTGCGCAATTTCATTTTCATGATGCGGGAAAGTTAAGTCTGAACCGCCACCATGAATATCAAAATGGTTGCCTAAGCAGCAGGTCGACATCGCTGAACATTCAATATGCCAGCCCGGACGGCCATTGCCCCAAGGTGAAGCCCAAGAAGGTTCATTTTCTTTGGCATGTTTCCAAAGCACGAAGTCAAAAGGATGTTTCTTTTCTACTTCTACATCAACGCGTTCAGAAGCACCAGCCTGCATATCGTCAAGTTTACGACCCGAAAGACGACCATATTTGGCAAACTTTTCAACTTCAAAATAAACATCGCCATTTGCAGATGGGTAGGCTGTACCTTTGTTAACCAAGCTACCAATCATATTCTGCATTTGATCGATATAGTCTGTTGCACGTGGTGCTTCATCAGGTGCTGCACAACCTAAATTGGCAGCATCTTCGTTCATGGCCTTAATAAAACGGTCGGTTAAAGCAGTAATGCTTTCGCCATTTTCATTGGCACGGGCAATGATTTTGTCGTCAATATCGGTAATGTTTCGAACGTATTTTACGCTCCAGCCCTGACTGCGCAGGAAACGGATAATATAGTCAAATGCAACCATAACTCGAGCATGACCAATATGACAGTAGTCATACACAGTCATTCCACAGACATACATGTCGATATGTCCTTCTTTGCGAGGTACGAATTCTACTTTTTTACGTTGCTCTGAGTTATATAGAACAAAAGGTTGCATAGGTCTTCAAATTGTTTCTACCAAAAGATGGCTCATCTTAACCTAAGCATTTTTTTTCATAAAGTTAAAACCCAAAAAAGCAGATATTTTTTAATGCTTGATGTAATTGTACTGCTGGAAAAAGAAGTTGAAGGCTCATTTGATTCGGGCTGAATTTCATTTGAGAGTTTAATTCAATTTATCTGTTCCTAAGATAAAAAAGAAGAAATGCATCTTTTCTGCATAATTCATGAATTCTTATACATTTGGAAACGTGCTATTTGTATAGATATGATAAAATTGTGAAAATTTTTTATTTTGAAAGTGAGAGCGCACCTCTCACGGCTTAAGGTATAACAACTTTGAATCCACCAAATATGCCGAATCAAGTCGATTTTCAGAAAGTCGCATTAGAAACTTTGCGTATTGAAGAGCATGCTTTACAAGTATTAGCGACGCAAATAGATGATCGTTTTAGCCAAGCCTGCGAAATCATTTTACAGTGCAAAGGGCGTTTAGTGATTACTGGTATGGGCAAATCGGGTCATATCGGTCGTAAAATGGCCGCTACATTTGCCTCGACTGGTACGCCATCTTTCTTCATGCATCCGGGTGAAGCTGGACATGGTGATTTGGGCATGTTGGTTAAAGGTGATGTGCTCATTGCAATTTCAAACTCAGGTAAGAGTGATGAAATTATGATGCTGATGCCATTGATCAAACATTTGGGCATTCCTCTCATTACTATGAGTGGCGACAATAAAGGCCCAATGCCACAAAATGCCGATGTCGCATTGACCTTGGGTAATATTCAAGAAGCATGCCCTTTGGGTTTAGCTCCGACCTCAAGTACCACTGCAACATTAGCCTTAGGTGATGCCCTTGCAGTTGCATTATTGGATGCACGTGGCTTTACCTCAGATGATTTCGCACGTTCTCATCCTGCTGGAGCGTTGGGTAAGCGTTTGTTATTGCATGTAAAACATCTTATGCATACAGGTGAAGACTTACCCAAAGTGTCGCCAGAGACACCAATGAATAAAGTCCTGTACGAAATTTCAAATAAACGTTTGGGTCTCACCACGATCGTCGATGAAAACGATACCTTATTGGGCATTTTTACCGATGGTGATTTACGTCGTTTGATTGATAAACAGCAAGGCTTTGATGTGAATATGAAAGTCTCAGAAGTGATGATTAAAAATCCTTTGACGATTTCACAAGAAGAACGTGCGGTACATGCTTTAGAACGTATGAACGAAAAGAAAATTACACAATTTGTAGTTGTTGATGATGCCAAGAAAGTGATTGGGATTATCAGCATGCATGATCTGATTCAGGCTGGGGTAAATTAAGAAAATGGCATCGTATGTATTGCTAGAACAAGCGCGTCACATAGAAGCACTGGTACTGGATGTAGATGGAATTTTAAGTGATGGATTTGTAACGTTGACCAATAGTGGCGATGAAATCAAATCTTTTGATATTCGTGATGGCTTGGGCATGAAGTTAGTGCAAAAAGCGGGTATCAAAGTCATCATTATTACCGGCCGTAAAAGTAATATTGTTGAAAAACGCATGTCTGACTTAGGTGTCGATTTGGTCTTTCAAGGACGTGAAGACAAAGGTGTTGCCTTGACTGAAGCCTGTGCACAGTTTGGTATTGATCCTTCAGATTGCCTATATATGGGTGATGATTGGCCCGATCTTTCAGCCTTTGCTATTGCAGGGATGAAAGTGACCGTACCGAATGGACATTTAGAAGTACGTCGTCGTGCAGATCTTGTTACTCAGGCGATGGGTGGACGTGGTGCTGTTCGTGAAATCTGCGATATGCTTTTAGTTTCTAAAGGTGTATACCAGGAACTACTTGAAAAATATGCAAGTGCACCTTATTAATAAATTGATGCAGTCATTGGATTGAATCTCCGCTTATGGATACTAAAGTTTTATACGTGACAGCTGTGGTCATTGCTGCAGTAAGCGGTGGTTTTTACTATTTCGGTGGAAAGGGTAATAAACTTCAGGCGGACTCTTCGAAAAGTATGACTTACTCAGCTGAAAACATTAACCTGACGCAGACTGATGAGCAGGGGAAATTGCATATTCGTGCGCAAGTCGATCGACTTGAGCAGGATTTGCAAAAGCAAACGTCTCATTTGGTCAATCTGAAAGCATCGACCTATCAAGATGGTGCTGTCGATGCCACGTTCTTTGCCAAACAAGCCAATGGTATGGACGATAACCAAAAAGTCGTACTGAGTGACAATGTGGTTGCAACGAAATTGATGCGTGAAGGTCAAATGGAGTTTCGTACTGAGGAACTAACTGCTTTTCCAAAAAAGCGTGAAATAGAAACGGACAAGACTGTAACGGTGATTTCACCACAAGCCGAATTTGTCAGCCAAGGTTTAAAAGCAAATTTAAACGACGGTCAATACGAATTTTTTAATATTCGAGGAAAGTATGAACCATAATTTTAATCGAAAAACTGCAAAAACTTTCCTAAAACGTACAGCGCTACTCGGTTCACTGGCGTTATGTTCAGTTGCAGCTTTTGCTTTGCCTTCCGACCGTAATCAACCGATTTCATTGGTTGCCGATCGTGCAACGTTTAATGAAAAAACCGGGATTACGACGTATACCGGTAATGTCATCATTGAACAGGGTTCAATGAAGCTGCAGGCAAACTCAATCGTTGCGAACTTAAACAGCAAAAAAGAGATCAGTACGATTACAGCAACGGGTGGGCCAGCACATTTCCAACAAAAAACTGACCCTGCCAAAGGCTATGCGAAAGGCCAAGCACAGAAAATCGTCTACAATGCTGAAACAGGTATTATCACCATGACGGGTGGTGCTTTGTTGCAACAAGATGGTGCAAGTATTCGTGGTAATAGCTTGAAATACAGTATGAATAAAGGCGATATCGTTGCTGAAGGTACGCCAAATAAATCTGGATCTTCTTCAGGTCGTGTACAAATCGTGATTCCGCCGTCAAGCACTAAGTCCTTCCCAGGAGCACGTGATTAATGGAGCAGACCTCGCAAGTTCAAACTTTATGTATTAAGCATTTAGCCAAAAACTACAGTAAGCGTTGGGTGGTAAAGGATGTGTCCTTTAGCATGCAAAGTGGTCAAATTGTGGGTTTACTTGGTCCAAATGGTGCAGGTAAAACCACAAGCTTCTATATGGTTGTTGGCTTAGTTCGTATGGATAAAGGTGAGATTCATTTAGATGATCTTGATTTGTCTGACTTGGCAATGCATGAGCGCGCACGTAAAGGTATTGGTTATCTACCTCAAGAAGCATCTATTTTTAGAAAATTAACGATTTCTGAAAATATCATGTCTATTCTAGAAACTCGTAAAGATCTGAATAAGCAACAGCGTCAGCAACGTCTAACAGAATTGCTTGCTGACTTTAAAATCACACACATCAAAGATTCTCTTGGTATGAGTGTGTCGGGTGGTGAGCGTCGTCGTGCGGAAATCGCGCGTGCGTTAGCGGCAGACCCTAAATTTATGTTGCTAGATGAACCTTTTGCAGGGGTCGATCCTATTTCAGTGGGTGATATCAAAGACATTATCCGAACATTGAAAGATCGTGGTATTGGTGTATTAATTACCGACCATAATGTGCGAGAAACTCTAGCAATTTGTGAGCACGCCTATATCGTGAGTGAAGGCTCAGTGATTGCAGAAGGCACACCAGAAGAAGTGCTTGCAGATGAAACGGTACGTAAAGTTTATCTTGGTGATGATTTTACCGTTTAATTGAATAAAATAAGAAATTGCCCGTTGAATGGCGCTAGTTTGGTTCAGCGGGTTTATGTTATTGTCTGAAATGACAAAAACTGAGTAATTAATCTAAAAATTAACAAAAATATCAGTATACATTAAACTAAAAATACGATCTGCAAAAATCATGCGATTACGAAAGATGAATGGTCCAGAAGTTGGGCGTCCGCGTAAAAATAAGTGTAATTTCTTTTGTATATTATTATTACCCTTTTCCATTGGTTCAGTGTATGCAGCAGATACTAGCACTGCACAAAGTACCATTCAAAAGACATTAGATAAGATTTTTTTACCTAATAAGCCTAAACCTTCTGCCGAAAAAATTAACATCACCGAACTCAGTAAATATAATTTAGATACCTCACGTGTCCAAGAAATGCCAGCCGTTGCTTATGGTCGAACACAACAAGGCAGCTATAATCCAAACACAGTAGCGAAGAATCTAAGTTTTATTGATGCGATACATATCGCCGTCCAAAGACGTCCAGAAATCACACAAAGTATTGCTACAGTCGCATCGCAAAACGCTAATATTGACCTAGCGAATGCTGCATATTATCCCCAAATTTCAGGTGGATTGAGCACTGCAGATCTGACTAAAGGCGAGCGTGGACGTCAGTTTGTATCTTTAAATGCGACGCAGATGTTATATGACTTTGGTAAAACCAAAAGTGCTGTCGGTATCGAAGAAGCAAAAATGTTACAAGAGCAGGCTAATGTACTTGTAAATTTAGATGAAGTTTCTTTTGATGTTGCAAATGCCATTATCAACATTAAACGATATCAAGAAGTTGCTAAAATTGCGCAGCAGCAAATTGCCGGTGTGAGTCGGATTGCTGAGATTGCTAATTTACGTGCAACCGCAGGGATCAGTAGTCAAGCAGACCCTATTCAAGCCAAGTCAAATTTAGAAGCTGCGGAATCAAATTTAATTGTGCAAGAAACTCAACTTCGACAGTACCAACAGCGACTTCGTACCTTGTTAGGTTTTGATGTAAGTCAGATCAATTGGGTGATACCCGATCGGATCTTAACTGCAGCGGCTTTATATGAGGATCCGGACTTCAAGATGATTCCGAGCATGATGAAAGCACAGGCTGGAGTTCAAGTTGCCAAACTGCAAAAGCAACAGTCAAAATTAAGTGCTTATCCAACCCTCAATGTCAAAGGCAGTCTGAGTCAGGCGGTGAATGGCCGTAATCCAAATAATGATGAAGATGATGGTTTATATAATTCAATCATGTTGGAAGCCACCAGTAATTTTTACCAAGGTGGTGCAATTGCAGCGCAAACACGTGCCGCAAGCTATGCAGAAGAAGCAGCAAAAGCACAAGTAAATACAGTGTATTTGGATGTGATTGATCAAGTCCGAATGATTCGTGAACAAATCGAAAATAAAAAGCGTCAAATGTCGATATTGGTGCAGCGCCGTGAAACAACGGTAAGAACCAAAGAGCTGTATCAAGAACAATATAAATTAGGCACTCGAACGGTTGTCGATCTACTGAATGCAGAGCAAGCCATACATAGTGCCGCACAAGAAATTGTGACATCGCAATATGATATCTACTCAGCACTTGCACAGTACATCCAAGTGACAGGGCGTTCACGAAATATCTATGAACTTAATAATATATCTATTCAGGGGTTTGAAGTTCAGCCATGAGTAATACAATAAATTATCAACCGTGGCTACAAGCGGTTCTGAATATTGCAAAGCATTATCGAATTGAACCCTCTGAAGAACGTATACGGTTGCAGTTGGATTGGGATCAACACAAAAATGCCGATGAACTGGTCGCAGTTATGGCACGCCAAATTGGATTAAGTGTTCGTAAAAACAAATACGACATAAATCTGCTCAATCCATGGCGCTTACCGGTATTGGTTGAGTTTATCAGTGGTGAAGTGGGTGTGGTAGAACGCATAGACGTAGACGGTAATGCCAGTGTCCAATTGAGCGGAGATGAAGGTTTATCTCAAGTCTTCTCTATTGAACGATTGAGCCATGGCGTTCGCAATATATATTCTGCGTCCAGAGTCATCTGTACCCGATGCACGTGTTGATGAATACATCAAGCCGTTTGAAAAAAATTGGTTCTGGTCGATCGTTTTAAAAGACTGGAAACGCTACATCGACATTATGTTTGCTTCATTAATGGCAAATATCTTGGCCCTAGCCACCATTTTATTCTCAATGAATGTGTACGACCGTGTCATTCCATCTCAATCTGTGCCGACTTTATGGGTACTTGCGGGTGGGGTGTTAATTGCAGCGATATTTGAGTTTGCATTACGTGTTTCACGAATTTATTTGTCGGATATTATTGGTAAACGTGCCGATTTGAAAATTTCAGATCGTGTATTTGGTCATGCATTAAGAATTAAAAATAGCGAACGCTCAAAATCTACAGGTACTTTTATTTCACAGATTCGTGAATTAGAAGGGGTACGCGAAATGGTCACCTCGACGACTGTTACTGCGATTGCCGACTTACCGTTTTTCTTCTTGTTCCTGTTCATCTTCTGGTTAATTGGCGGCAATCTATTTTGGGTTATGCTGTTGGTGGTTCCTTTGATGATTATTCCAGGGATTTTGGCGCAAAAACCATTGGCTAAACTTGCACAAATGGGTATGCGCGAGTCTTCGATTCGTAATGCCTTATTGGTTGAATCTGTGCAAGGTATGGAGGATATCAAATTACTTCGTGCTGAATCACGTTTCCAAAACCAATGGAACCACATGAATGAAGTGTCTGCTGATGTCAGCATGCGTCAACGTAAAATTGTAGGCTTAATGTCGGCATGGACGCAAAAAATTCAGGGTCTAACGTTTGCAATTGTTGTACTTGTCGGCTGTTTTGCTGTGATGAAAGGTGAAATGACCACAGGTGCTTTGGTGGCTTGTTCGATTTTGTCTTCACGAATGTTGGCACCGATTTCTGCACTGGCAGGGGTATTAGGTCGTTTACAACAGGCTAAAGTGGCAAAAGCCGGTCTGGATGAGCTCATGAAGAAACCTGTCGATCAACCGGATTATTCTCATCTTATTCATCGACCATCAATTAATGGTCATTATGAACTCAATGGTGTGTCATTTAAGTATGGTGAAGATGACCCACGTCCAAGTCTTTTAATTCCAAAACTGGAAATTAAGGCTGGAGAAAAAATCGCAATTTTGGGCCGTAACGGTGCTGGTAAGTCGACGCTACTCCAATTGTTATCGGGTATGCAAACGCCAGTACAAGGCAAAGTTAAATTAGATGGGATTGAGCTGTCTTTAATTGACCCCGCAGATGTACGCCGTGATATGGGGCTATTGAACCAAAATTCACAGTTATTTTATGGTACGATTCGTGAAAACTTGACCTTGGGTGCTCCGCTGGCTACGGATGAACAATTGATTGAAGTACTGAAAATTACGGGTGCAATTCACTTTGTTCAAGAGAAAAAAGAAGGGCTAGACCATATCATTTTAGAAGGTGGTGTAGGCTTCTCTGGCGGTCAACGCCAAGCTTTGTTGCTTGCACGCTTATTGATTCGTCAACCCAATATTTTATTGCTTGATGAACCTACAGCAGCCATTGATGACGTATCTGAGAAGCAGTTGATCGATCATTTAAAAGGTTATTTACAAAACCGAACTATGGTGGTAGCAACACATCGCCGTGCGGTACTTGAGTTGGTTGACCGCATTATTGTGGTGAATGAAGGTAAAATTGTCATGGATGGGCCTCGTGATCAAATTCTGAATCAGAATGCTCAGAAAAAAGTAGCTGGGGCTTAAATCATGAGTGAAAATAAACAAGAAATACAACGCTCGACCAAAGTCAGCTTTAAAGAGCCACCATTACCGAAATCGAGTTTAATCATTTGGATTATTACGATTGGTCTGGCAATCCTTTTAGTTTGGGCTTGGTTGTTTAAATTAGAAGAAGTCTCTACAGGGACAGGTAAAGTGATTCCATCTTCGAAAGAACAAATTGTTCAGTCGCTTGAGGGAGGTATTTTAACCAAGTTGAATGTGAAGGAAGGTCAAATTGTTGAACAAGGTCAAGTCCTTGCGCAACTCGATCCAACACGCTTCGCATCAAATGTTGGTGAAACCGAGTCTTTACTTGTGGCATCACGTGCGACAGCAGCACGTTTACGTGCAGAAGTGAATGGTACACCATTAACCTTTCCTGAAGATGTTCAAAAGATTCCAGCTTTAGTGAAGGAAGAAACAGCTTTATATCATTCACGTCGTGCAAACTTGGAAGAATCTGTTGCCGGCTTAAAACAGGCATTGGTGTTAGTTCAACAAGAATTGGCCATGACTGAGCCGCTCGTTGCTAAAGGGGCAGCAAGTGAAGTTGAAGTACTTCGTTTAAAGCGTTCAGCGAATGACTTACAAAATCAGTTAAATGATGTCCGTAACCAATATTTGGTGAAATCACGGGAAGAATTGTCGAAAGCCAATACTGATATTGAATCGCAGCAACAAGTGGTGAAAGGCAAATCGGATACGCTGAGCCGTACCGTTTTTAAATCTCCAGTTCGTGGTGTGGTCAAAGAGATTGATGTGATGACATTGGGCGGTGTGATTCCGCAAAATGGTAAATTGATGACTATTGTACCTTTGGATGAACAGCTTTTGGTAGAAGCACGTATTTCACCGCGAGATATTGCTTTTATTCGTCCGGGTCAAGAAGCCTTAGTGAAAATTACGGCATATGACTATTCGATCTATGGTGGTCTAAAAGGTAAAGTGACCGTCATTTCACCAGATACTTTACGTGATGAAGTGAAACAAGATCAGTTCTATTATCGTGTTTATATTCGTACAGATAGTGATAAATTAAGCAATAAAGAAGGTAAAAGTTTTAGTATCACTCCGGGTATGGTGGCGACAGTTGATATCCGTACCGGCTCGAAAACTGTACTTGAGTACTTAATCAAGCCATTCAATAAAGCAAAAGAAGCACTTCGCGAACGTTAATAGCGCAGTGCCAATCAAGCCTCCAGTTTTGGAGGCTTTTTTGTGGATGTAAGTCTTTCAAAAAACGCTATAATGTCCTTTGATACAGGATCTAAAGACGTTATGCCATTTACACTCGCCGCACAGTTTGAATATGAAGAAGACATTAAAAAAAGTCGTTTTCAAGCCATCGCAGTTCCTGTGGAAAATGAACAAGCCGTTAAAGAATTTCTCGAAGCCCATAAAGATATCTCAACAACACATCAGTGTTGGGCATGGAAAATTGGACATACCGTACGTTTTAATGATGATGGTGAGCCTTCAGGCACAGCAGGTCGGCCCATTCTAGCAACCATAGAAGGGAATGATCTGACCAACGTGTTGGTCTTGGTTAATCGTTGGTATGGCGGAATTAAGCTCGGGACAGGGGGATTGGTACGTGCCTATGGTGGCTGTGCAGGTCAATGCCTTTTACAAGCTGAAAAAATTGAACTTATTGAGAAGAAAAAAGTGCAGTTTAGTTGTCAGTTTAATGAATGGGCAATTTTCCAATATGAACTCAATCAGCAGCAAATTGAATTTCAGGAAGACTATTCAGCACAGGGCGTAAATGTACTTGCATCATTGCAAATTCATCAAATCCAACCGCTACAGTTAAAGATTCAAGATGTAACTCGCGGACGTGAACAATTGCATATCATCGAGGCTGATGAAGATGAATGAACAAGATCCATTATTGAAATATCGAGAGCAACATAAGCATCGTCTGAATTATATGCCTTGGTTGTATTGGTCACTTAAACCGAAAAATCGTGGTTGGGCCGAAGCTTGGCAACAGGAATATCAAGACTATCTCAAATCGATGGAAACCGTTGAAATTGGTGAAAACTGTTTTATATCGCCATTGGCTCATATTTTTGCTGAACCGGGACGTAAGATTGTTATTGGAGATAACAGCTTTATTGCAGCAGATTGCACTTTGCATGGCCCAATTGAAATTGGCAATGAAGTGGCGATCAATCATCACTGTATTATAGATGGTGGGCGAGTGGGCATCAAAATTCACGATCAGGTTCGTATGGCGGCATATTGCCATTTATACGCTTTTGATCATGGAATGGATGTCAATCAACCGATCTATCAACAAGCTGTACGTTCACAAGGGATTGAGATAGAGCGTGATGTTTGGCTAGGTGCGCATGTTGGAATCAAGGATGGCATTCACATTGCTGAGCAGGCTGTGGTCGGTATGAACAGTATGGTGACGAAAAATGTTGAAGCACGTGCCATTATTGCGGGTAATCCTGCAAAATTCATTCGATATCGTGAATAAATAATCACCAAATAGGTCATAAATCATTTTTATGCTTACACAAATGCATGCACAGTGAAACAGAGTTGTGATAAGTTAAAAATAACAAACAACATTTTATAGCCAAGCAATAATAAAACGAGGGCTAATCATGAAACGAGTTATCGCCTGTATCGACTCTTCTCCATGCATTAATGCACTAGCTGATGCTGCTGCTTGGGTTGCTAAACAAACTCACCGCGAGTTGGTTTTACTACAAATACTTGATTACTATCCGGCAAGTTATCACTTAGGTGAAATCAGTGGCGTGATTGGGTTTGAAAGTAATGCTATGCTCTTGAAAGAACTCGCGGAGTTAGAACAAAAACAAAGTGATTTAGCGTTAGATTATAGTAATAACTTGCTCAAACACATTTCTGAAATGATCCAAGATAAGCATGGTATTCAAACCACCCATATTCAGGAAAAGGGCGACTTCTTAGAGCAAAGTTTTAATGTGTTGCAAGATGACGATATTGTTTTAATTGGTCGCGTGGGTGAACGTTCAGCAGAGCGCAATAAGCCGCTGGGTAGTAATGTTGAAAACTTTATACGTGGTGCAAGTTGTACAGTTATGACCGTAGGACCAACGTTTAAACCACCGACTCGCTTTATTTTTGCCTATGAATATTCGCCTAAATGCGTTGAGTTAATGAAGCGTGTGGCACAAAGTGATCTACTCAAACTCTTACAATGTCATTTGGTTTATGTTGGAGATCACCCGCAAATCTTGGATGATCCAAAAAATTATTTAACCAATGCCGGTTTAGATGTGGTGACGGAATACCGTTATGGCGATGTTTCGGAAAATATTCTGGACTATCAACAAGAGCATGGCATTCAGTTAATCGTACTTGGCGCTTTTAGCCACAGTAAAATCCATCAGTTCTTCTTGGGCAGTATCACCACCAGTATTTTCAGAAATTCGAGTGTTCCATTGTTGGTTGTAAAATAAGTTGAGCAAACGAACAGGGTTGATTTAAAAATAATCAGAGTTATCCTCATAAATTGTGGATAACTCTGTGTGTAGTGTTTGTAAGTAGTTGTTTTAAAAATAAAATATTGTATTGATTATTTTTTATACCTTTATTCGAGGTGGCTAAAAAACACCTCGATTTAGATTATTTAACGATTGCAATCGCAAAACCATCATGACCTTTACAACCTACAGTTTGAAGTGCCGTGCAAGATAAAATTTTTGGATGATTTTGCATGGCTTTGAACATATCTCGGATACCTTCAATACTTGGCTTGTGGTTTTCGGCATTCAGAATCTCACCTGCACGAATCACATTGTCTAAAACAATCACTGTACCTGAATGAGATAAATTTAGGCTTAATTCTAAATATTCAGGGTAGCTCTGTTTGTCTGCATCGACAAAAATAAAGTCAAAAGCTTCAGTATCTTCAGGAAGGGCACGTAAAATATCTGCCGCGCGACCACATTTTAGTTCAATCGTTTGTGCAAGCTTTGCATTATCAATATTTTCTTGACCCAGGGCAGCATGTGTATCACGACCTTCAATGGTCAGAATGTAACCATCTTCAGGTAATGCGCGTGCTAACCACATGGTGCTATAGGCTGCAAAAGTGCCAAGTTCTAAAACGCGTTTACACTTGTTCATTTGAATTAACATTTGTAGCAACATACCTTGATTGGCCGCTACAGCAAGATGATCGGGAAAGCCACGTTCATCTGTATGTTGAAGTGTTTGAGTCAGTATTGGATCTTCAGGAATTAAATGTGAATCGATGTAAGCATCAATGTCTGTCCACATTTGTTGCATGTTGTCGCACCTCGTGATTGATGCAAGCATTTTAAACCTTTCCACTAACATCGCAATTTATTGTTCTGTATTTGTATATTTTATGCACAAAAAAGACCTCCGAAGAGGTCTTGGTATGACAATGTAATGTTTTAGTAATTACACATTGATGAACGACTTGAGTGATCAGGCCCCCAAGTACGGTAGCCTTGAGTATCAATATGAATTTGTCCGCTGGCATATAGACCTAGGCCCATATTGAGGCTTTGCCCATGTTGTGACCAAAATTGGCATAAACGGAACTTGGTATTTTCAATATAACTATAGTCTTCGGGCTGTGGATACGCAGGTCCAATACGGAAATCAATCGCAGAGTTGTATAAGTGACGAGATGAACTTGCACCACCGGCACATTGGTTCAAAGGCAAATCACGATAAACCGAAGTCACTTCAAAGTCCGTTAAGATATTGGCAGCAACTAAATATTTAAAGACACGTAAGGTTGCAATTTGGTTTTGCCATAATTCACGGTTAGGCACCATATATTCTGAGCGTCCACATTTTTGCCAGTCACGTGCAGTACGCATCAACTCAAATGATGGAATGATATTGCCTACACCATTTCTCTCTAAAAAGACTTCATAGTCTCGGACGCGACGTAAATTATCAACAGAAGCGACCCATGAGTTGTATGCATAAGGCACCACTTTAGGCGGGGCTTGTCTGATGGTCGTCACTTTTTCTTGAGGTATGTAAATACGTTTACCGTCGGGAGTTGTAATAGTGTGACCTTGTTTTTGTGGTGTAGTCGTACAACCAATGAAAACAAGAGGGAATATTGCAACGGACAATAATCCCTTGAGTAAATGCTTCATTATAGAAATCAATAATTTATAAACTCGTTCTATTTTAATCCAATTTGATTGAGAAAATTTGAATAATTTGCAATGAAATGTGTGTTTTAAGTATAAAAAAAGATCAGCATGTGCTGATCTTTTCATGAAAGCGTAAAATTACTTTTCAAGATATTGTAATTTATCAGCTTTACCGTTCCATTCTTCACGGTCGGCAGGTTGATCACCAATTTGAGTGATGTTCGGCCATTTTTGAGAAAGTTCAGTATTAAGTTCGATAAATACTTCTTGACCTTCAGGTAACTCATCTTCAGAGAAAATCGCGTTAGCTGGACACTCAGGTTCACATAGCGCACAGTCGATACATTCATCTGGATTAATAACAAGGAAGTTTGGACCTTCATAGAAACAGTCAACAGGGCAAACTTCTACGCAGTCTTGATATTTACATTTAATACAGTTTTCAGTGACAACAAAGGTCATGGCGACAGCTACCTAAAAAATATGGTTCTAATAAACTAATGGTGTATTTTAGGCAAAAAATAGGGTAACTAACAATTCCTTTTATTGATAATTATTATATGCAGTGCTGTTAAAATCACTAAAAACTGAACAATTTATGTAAATTTCACAATGAATGAGAATCATACTCAAAAAACTGATTAAATTACATCTGTTTATCGAACAATATTTTTAATGTGTATTTTAAGCATGAAACATTTAACAACATTAATTTTTTATCAATTTATTGCTGAATAGCCGCAGTAGTAGATAGCAAACATTCACTAATTTACGCGTTTGAATGGAGTCAATGCAAAGAACACCTTCATAGGTGCTCTTTGCATATCTCATCTAGCATTTCTGCTTAATTAGATCTTAAGTAAATCCTTTAAGGCGTAAAGCTGTTGCAGTGCTTCACGTGGACTTAAGTTATCGATATCTATATCTGCTAAGGCATCAAGTACGGGCGATGTTTTTTCAACTTCAACCACACGTTCGATGACTTCAGGCTCTGCTAGTGCCGAGAATAGATCGGTTTGTACAGCCGTATTGAGTTGCTGTTTTTGCTGAGTTTCTAATATACGAAGTCGATTTTGCGCTTCTTTGATTACTGCCGCTGGAATACCCGCAAGTTTTGCCACCTGTAGACCATGACTTTGACTCGCAGGACCTTGTTGAACTTTATGCAATAGGATCAGGTTGCCATTTAACTCACGAGCGGTCACATGATAGTTATCGATATTGGCGTCTCTGCTTAACTCGGTTAGCTCAAAATAATGCGTTGCAAATAGGCATAAACATTTAATGCGACGGGTGAGATCGAGCACACATGCCCACGCCAAAGATAAACCGTCATAGGTACTCGTACCACGCCCAACTTCATCCATCAGTACCAGTGATTGATTGGTTGCATGATGAAGAATCTGAGAGGTTTCAGTCATTTCCACCATGAAGGTTGATTTGCCTGTAGACAAGTCGTCGGCAGATCCAATACGGGTAAATATCCGGTCGATAGGCCCTAAAATGGCAGATTGGGCAGGGACAAAGCTACCACAGTAGGCCAATAAACTGATTAAGGCAGTTTGGCGCATAAAGGTTGATTTACCGCCCATATTTGGCCCTGTGATAATCGCCATACGGTGATTAAAGTCCAAACTGGTATCATTTGGGGTAAATGCCGATTTGCTCAGCGATTCCACAACAGGGTGACGTCCGGCTTTGATTTTGATCCCAACTTCAGGGCTATATTCAGGACGTGACCAATTGCGTAATCGAGCTTGATGGGCAAAATTGGCCAATAAATCAATTTGCGCTATAGCTGCGCTCATCATTTGTAAGTTGCCAATATCTGCACGTAATTCATCGAGTAATAGTTCAAAAAGCATTTTTTCGCGCGCTAATGCACGTGACTCACTCGAAAGCACCTTATCTTCAAAAGATTTCAGCTCAGGGGTAATGTAGCGTTCCGCATTTTTTAGGGTTTGGCGGCGAATATAATGATCAGGTGCTTGCTCAGCCTGCGCTCGAGTGAGTTCAATATAGTAGCCACTGACACGGTTATAGCCAATTTTTAAGGTTGCAATGCCGGTTTGTTCACGCTCTTTGATTTCGAGATCAATGAGGAATTGTCCTGCATGGTCACGAATTTTACGCAGTTCATCGAGTTCAGTGTCGAAGCCCTCAGCAATCACATTACCATCACGTAAAAGCACCGGCGGGTTTTCTACGATGGCAGACATGAGACGCTTATGTAAGCCGTGAAAATCCCCCATTTCATCATTTAACTGAGCGATCAGCTTAGATTGGTGTGACTGAATGATCGGTTCAAGTGCATGTCGAAGATAGGGAATTTGTGCACAAGTTTGACGTAACTGAACTAGGTCTCGTGGACGAGCACTGCCGAGAGCTACACGAGATAGCACACGTTCAATATCACCAACTTCTTTGAGAACTAAGCGGATCGGAGACTCATGATAGCCTTGAAGCATCGCTTGTGATGCATCTAAACGTGCATCCAATAAAGCGGTATCTCGTAAAGGCTGCATTAAGGTACGACTTAATAGACGGCCACCCATCGCAGTTTGGCAATCATTGATTAGTTGGAACAGGGAAGTACCATGTTCAAATAGGGGATCAATCAGTTCTAAGTTACGACGAGTGACGGGATCGAGCGCCACGAAATCACTACTTTGTTCGAGTTGAATGCTGCGGATATGTGGTAAAGCAGTTTTTTGAGTCACTTTTGCATAGTGAATCAAAGCCGCTGCGGCAGCTTTCGCCAAAGGTAAATGGTCAATACCAAAACCTGAAAGTGTGGCAACTGCAAATTGGTCACACAGCGTTTTTTGTGCGTTATTTAAATTGAAGTCGACGTTTGGACGTTTAGTGACAGGGCAGTCTAATTGACGTTTAATTTGCTCAACAATATTCGGATCAATGAGATCTTCATCAATCAAAATTTCGCTCGGCATTAAACGCGAAAGTTCGATTGCTAATTGTTCCAGCTGATAGTCCATTTGCTGAACTTTGAAAATACCTGCACTGAGGTCTAGTAAAGCAATCCCGATCTGATTTTGTTGTAAGCAGATCGCGACTAAATTTGAACTTTGATGAGAGGCAATCAGTGCATCGTCTGTTAATGTTCCCGGGGTAATGATACGAACAATGCCGCGCTCAACTGGACCTTTACCTGTTACTTCACCAATTTGTTCGCAGATCACCACCGTTTCACCTTTTTTTACAAGGCGGGCTAAATAGCCTTCAGCTGCATGGTAGGGGACACCCGCCATAGGAATAGGCTCACCATTGGCTTTACCACGATGTGTTAGTGTAATTCCTAAAAGTTTTGCTGCCTTATGCGCATCTTCAAAAAAGAGCTCATAAAAATCACCCATCCGATAAAACATCAGTGAATGCGGATTTTGCATTTTGACTGACATGTACTGTTGCATCATCGGGGTCAGGGTTGAAAGGTCAACTTTGGAATTATCAGCTTGCATGAAACGAAATACCTTAAAATAAAAATTTGTGCGCTGCTAAACGAAAAACACTGTTTTGATGAAAATTGGATTTAGAAAAAGTCCTTATATTTATTTTGTCTCTTCATTCAAAACCACAGGTGTACGTTAACAAATCGTGTTGCTGATTCTAGCAAAAAAAGTGACAGGAAAATGCCAGAAAAGGTTTGCCTGCATGTAAAAAAAGCAGTCAAAATATTATTTATAAACGCTAAAAAGTCTGTGTGTAAATTCAACAATGGATAAATTCATAAAGCAATAGACTGACTCAAATATCAAGCTGCGCTTTAGCCTACGCTAATCGGTATTGGTTTCGACCACTGCCTTTTGCAAGGTAAAGCGCTTGAACGGCAGCCAATATAAATTTTTGAATTTGATCAGATTCAGATGGAATGATCGTTGCCGCGCCGATGCTAATCGTCACAAATTTGGAAATATGGCTGGCCGGATGTGGAAGTTCGAGAGATTGAATACGGCGTAATAAATCGGCTGCCAAAGGTTCAATCTCAGCTTCAGTTAACATCGGAAAGAGGAGTAAAAACTCTTCGCCACCATAGCGCGCGGCCAATTCACCACTTCTATTGGTAATTTGAGATAAGACCTCTGCAATTTGGGTCAGGCAGATGTCACCCGCCTGATGTCCTAAATGATCATTTTAATTTTCAAAAAATCGATATCGATCACCATGATGCTTAAAGGCTTTTGATGGCGTAGGGCATAATGCCATAGCTGTTCTAAAGCTCCTTATAACGGACGACGGTTTGCTAGCCCAGTCAGTGGGTCATGCTCTGTCATTTTTTTCAATTGTTCAGATTGCTTTTGCATTTCATTTTGATGCAGTTCAATAATGCAATTTTGCAAGAAATTTTCACGGTGTTGACGGTCAATTACATAGGCAATCGCCATACCCAGAAAGCTACTATAGGTATATGTACGATTTAAGAACGTCCAGTCAATTTGAAAATCAAAAGCTTTGGTAATGATGTATCCAATCAAGCCACCGCATCAACCCGCAACCACGGCAGTATAAAAACGCATACCAACAAAGGCATAGATGATGACCACGGTATACATCATGGCAGCATGTAATAGCGCATCATTGTGATAATTACCAATCATGGTAATGATGATAAATGTGATCGCAACAGCGCACATCGAGCCTAAACAAGTATAAGCATCAAAATAACGGTTCAAACGCGGAACAAAAGATAAAACCCATGCACTCAGAATGATAATCCCCACCCAAATGTACAGAGAAATCCATAAAACTGCGTCATGACCCGCAGGGATCACTTGATAAATCCCCGAACATAACAGGGCATACAGGAGAAAAATAATGATCCCGCGAAAACGAAATTCTTTCGCCGCTTCATCACGGTAGAGCGGCTGATAAATGGATTCTAAATTTGGCGTAAAATAAACTTTATTTAATCGAGTTTTGATTAAACCCTCAATTTCATCCCGATGAAGTAACTTTGAGCCTTTTAATTTCATAATTCGATATGCTCATAAAAAATTTAGGATATGTGCACAACTTTTTTGTCTATATTTAACCCGTATTTATCTCTAATATAAGATTTGTATAAAATTTAACAAGTGATTTTGAGTTTTAAAATGATTAAAAAATAAAGGCTTATATAATAATTATGTGAATATTGGCATATTCAAGTAAATGCAGAAATGAAAAAAACCGATCCTGAGATCGGTTTTAAAATATGTAGATCAAATTAAATGCTGTATTGGATTATGGTTTATAGAGGCCAAGTTCAATCAAATGCAAACGTAATATACGGCGTAGTTCGAGTACAGCTTCTGGGGTTTCTTGAATTGAATGACCACCTTTAATGATCTTTTCTGAAACAGCACCCTCTAAATGCGCACTGGTGTATGGCACGACATCATCTGAAATTACATTTTTATCTTGGCTGTTGGTGTTATTTCCCATAATTGAGTGAAACTTCAAACCTATACGTGGCTGAATATCTTCAGTGAGCGCAATAAATTTGGATTGGTGGCTTAAGTCACTTGGTCCATTTTGGATTAAGCCGTGGTCGATTTCACGGAATAAATCTTTCAGGTCTTCTTCCTGAGTTAACACATCACCCATGGCTGATAAGAAAGCGCCCGGAAGTTTAATGATTTTTCGAGCAGCTTTGGTAAACCAACGATCTGCGTATTCAGTACCACGATGCGGTGCAGCCAAGAAAATCGCACGGCTGAAATTTGGAATATCGTCAATTACCATACGCTGCTTCACGACTGGAATATTGCGGTACTGATTTAATTGACGTGAGTTCATCATTTTCAAAGCAGATTGCGTGGTATCCGCTTGGCTAACCAGTAGTCGTGCAATAATTCCGCCCATACTATGACCAACTAAAACCGCATCTTTTTTAGCTGCAGCATTGGCGTCGACTTTATTAAAAGTTTGAGTCAATATGGAATAAATTTGGAAGCGGCTTTCAATAATCGGCATGTTGGTTGAATAGAACACTTGCCACACTTGATAATGCTCACGTAGCACAGAATCGCCCATAATATCGTTGGTGAGACGAATCCATGCTTCAGGGCTACTAGCAAGACCATGTACCAAAACGATGACTTTTTTGTCAGGATTATATGGTTCAAGCATGTATAAATGTGGCATCGTGAGTTTTTCATCACGGTCAATTAGGGATAAATACGCTGCCTTGCCCAAGTTGTTTTGTGCTAACCAAAGACCATAAGGTGCAGAAAAATTGGCTGCAAGGGCATAGTTTTTATTGGCAATATTGACCTGTTCATATTTGTACGGGTCGTAAGCCTTAATTTGAAACTCATGCTGATTTAAAATTTGATCAACTGAAGTTGTGGTGCTTACAGGTTCCGCTGTTAAGGTTGCAGCTAAATAGCGCGCTTGATGGATGTTGGGGTTTGAACCAGACGGATATTTAAAATCTATTGGGTTGATAATGTATTTGGCTTTGCCTGTTTCAACTGTATGTTCTTCGGGTAAAACCACAAGGAATTCGGAACCAAAACCATCTCGGCGGGTAATTGAACGTAAACCTGAGAAGTTGAGGTTATAGGTTGACATCAATTGTTCAATTTTACGATTTTTGAGTTCTGGGTAATGGCTGAAGTCAATATGATAGGTGGTTTGTCCGACTTTGATCTGTTGGGTGACTTCTTGCAGTTTATAACGTAGTGCATAGCTGCTAACCAGTTTAGCAATCCCTTGATTATAGAAATCTCGGATTTGAACTTGGCGGTTATCAAAAATACGGTCAGCAGGCGCACGTTTGGTTTTAAACATATAGGCGTAGCTATAGCGAATACTTTTATCCAGTAGCGTCAGCTGTTGATCTAAACATTTGTTATAAGTGTCTTGTTCAATTTTTTGTTTTTCTTCTGATTTGTGGCTACTGAGAAGACCTAATTTACAGGCTGAAGAAGACTCATATTCGATGGCTTTGGCTAAATATAATTCACTTGCCGTAGACAATAATTGTTCATCTTGAATTTGAGGGATCTGTTGTAGTTCATCAACACAGGCTTTCGGGTCTTCTATACACGCTTTGGCTTCACGACCTGTCATCGACAAGACATTTAAACTGGCTTCGCTGAGTTTGTTTCGAGAAATAATACTTTCACGTTCATTGGCAATAGAAACGTTGAGTTTTTGGTTTTTGACACTGACGACCTGACATCCACTCAGTACGCTGGTACTCATGATTCCAAGGAGCAGTATTGTTTTAGTATTTAGCTGCATAAAGGGGTCGCACATTGGGTTGAATATTTTCAAATCATACGATAATTGTCAGGATTTTCAATTCGCCTTAAATGAAAAAAGACCGTTAAAACGGTCTTTTTTCAAAAGAATTTTCTAAATCGTCTGATTTAAGACGCAGCTTTAGGTGGATTTAAAACTTGCCAAACATTCCAGCGACCTTGCTTTTCAATTTCTTGAATTAAGCGGTCAGCGACTTCGCCTTCTTGTGGGTATTTCACTTTATAGTTCTTTAAAACCTGAATGGCGTTCTTTTTTTGTTCCATGGCAATGTAGTTATTTGCTGCAGAAAGATACGCTTCTTGAACACCGGCTTTCATTGCTTTGTCTAAGTATGGAATCGCTTCACGTTGACCACCACCTTCAGATAAACCGAAACCGAACCAGAAATTTGCTTCAGCATCATCTTGGTTGATTTTTAAAATACGCTGTGCATAAGTTAATGATTTAGTGGTGTATACAGAACCCAAATCAAGGTTACGTGCCATCACACTGGCTTTAAATGCACGAACTAAAACATCAAAAGAAGCGTTGTCTTTAGATGCAAGGGTATCTAATTTTTGCGTCACTTCTTTAAGTTTAAGTTCAAACCCTTTACGTTCTTGGCGTTGAACAAAACGAGGTGGATAGTGACGTGCTTTACCTTCAACAAGCTGTAAGAAATCATCAATTTCAGTAATGTCGATTTCATTATCACCCGCTAAAGCAGCAAATTTCATTGAACGTACTTTGCTGTCTACAATTGGAATAATCAGACGGTTTTCTTCAAGTGTCAGTTGTTTAGATGGGTCGGTCGGGCTAGTTACCACCATCTTAGTCACAGGCTGTGCTGCAGCTTTTTGTAAATTTAATTCAAAAGGAGGTGGTGCATCGTAGTTAAATGGGTTGAGTGCGTAGAACGGTGGAGTCAGTTCAGGCTCTACAAAAATCATGGCATCTTTAGGAGCATTATTTTTAGTTGGGGCGCTTCCACAAGCGGCAAGGGTTAAAGCAATACAAGCAACTGCCAAGGGCTTAAGCGTCATATGATTCATCCATTAATTTATTTTATACAAAAAAGCACGTTGGTCAGTCTAAAAAAACTCTGAACAACATGCAAGTTAAAGGCAACTTATTATGATTGCTTTTGGTTAAGCTTTAGATTGATTACTTTGAGCTTCGCATTCGCGGCGCACATCTTCAATGATTTTAAGTTCTTCCTGACTAAAAGGTTGTTCATTGAGCTGTTGCTTTTTGAACGTTGGGTCAAGGAGAGACAAACGCTGACACAAATTATTCATACGTTTTTCATTGTGCTGAATACGATCTAACAACACACGCATACCTTCTAACATTGGGTCAGTTTGGTCTTGTGTTGCAGCATACGGTTGGAAACCAATACTTTCTGCATAATCGCGACGACGTGTTTCCGCTTCATCTTTTGGTCTATCTTTGGTGATAAAGCGTGCTGGATTGCCCACAGCAGTAGTATTTGCAGGAACTTCTTTAGTCACGACGGCATTTGAACCGACTTTGGCATTTTTACCCACCGTAAATGGACCTAAGATCTTTGCACCAGCGCCAACCACTACGCCATCTTCCAAAGTTGGGTGACGTTTGCCTTTGTTCCATGTTGTGCCCCCTAAGGTCACACCATGGTAAAGGGTGACATCATCACCAATTTCAGCTGTTTCACCAATCACCACACCCATACCGTGGTCAATGAAGAAACGACGACCGATTTTCGCACCCGGATGAATCTCAATGCCTGTGGCAAAGCGGCTAAAAGAAGACAATAAGCGAGCTGAACCTTTACACTCTTTTTTCCAAAGTTCATGTGCCATACGATGCATGATCAAGGCATGAATTCCTGGATAAGTCGTTAAGACTTCGAGCGTATTTCGTGCAGCAGGATCGCGCGCGAATACAGCCTGTATATCTTCTTTAAGCTGCTTAAGCATTAGATTGATCCTCATTGTCTGTAGATTTTTTCCATGTTCCGTTATTTAAAGCCTGTACTCGGCTAAAGATGCCACGTAATAAGTGGTATTCCATACGATCTAATTGTATACGTCCAAATAGGCGACGCAAGCGTAAAGGTAATAATCTTGGATTTTTTGGATCCATAAATTCAATCTCTGCCAGCATTTTTTCAATATGCGGGTAGAACTGTTCCATCATTTCATGGGTCACCAAAGGTTCATCCCATTCCATATCGATGTCATCGGTAACATGCATGTTGGCATCAGGATTTGCAGTTAACTCAGTATGTGCAAGGGCAGCCATACGCATTTCATAGCAAATTACCTGAATCGCTTGGGCAACGTTCAAGACGCCATATTCAGTATTCACTGGAATAGTGACATGGTAGTTAGCCATTGCCAATTCTTCATTGGTCAAACCACGGTCTTCACGGCCAAATACTACGGCAATTTCTTGTTGTTGTTCGCAGACCGCTTTGAGAGACATTTCTGCAGCAGGGCGAGCGTCAAGCAGTGGCCATGGGATGGTGCGACTACGTGCACTGGTCCCAAAGACAATATGACAATCTTTAATAGCATCTTCTAATGATTCAACAATTTCAATTTGATCTATTAAATCGACAGCTCCGGCAGCCAAGGCATTAATGTCTGGATGCGGGTAAGTCTTAGGTGCAACTAAGACCAGCTTTGAAAGTCCCATGGTTTTCATGGCACGTAATGCACTACCAATATTTGCGGGTAATGTTGTATTCACCATGACAATACGCACATGGGAGAGATGTGCTGAAACCGCAGCATTGTCAGTTTGATTCATGATATTTCCAATATGTTTATTTAAAAAAGCAGTTCAAACAGCGTTTAAACTTTAAGAAAATTGATTGGCTTCAGCTTGGTATAAATCCATGGCATCATCCATGCTCATTCCATCTGGCGGTGGAGGAACCTGCGCAGGAATAGAGGCTTGTTCATAACTCACCGCTTTGGCTGCTTTGGATTTGACATGATATTCAACATGCAAAGATTCTTTACCAAAGTAGTCACGCAGCTTAGACAGTAGCTCATCTAGCGGGGCAACTTTCCAGTTTAAGCCCAAATGAATGTCAGCCGTCGCATATGGGTAGTCAATATATAACTGCACAGGAATATGCGTACACATATCAACATTGCAAAAAGGCAGCAGAATATTTTGGATATCACGTGAGAGCGTTTTACTAAAATGTTCAGGCGTTAATTTGATTTGAATCGCATTGGCACGTTTTTGACGGATTTCATTCAGACTGAAGGCTTTGGTTAGACGACCCATTGGGCGGTCAAAACCTTCACGCTCATAAATTTCACCTTCAATCACCACCACTTTTTCGTTTTGAATCACGTCTTTGAAGCGGTTAAAACGTTCGTGATTCGCAGACACTTCAATACGTGCTGTACCATCATCGAGCGTTACCATCATGCGGTTCGGGAAGTTGGCAACATCGACTACTAGGCCTGCAAATACTGTAGTGACACCACGTCGTGTAGGCGTAAGCTCATTAATGCGCTGTGAAATAAAGGCTTTTAGCTCTGATCGATACACATCGATCGGATGACCTGTTAGATAAAGCCCAAGAGTATCTTTTTCACCTTTAAGACGAACTTCATCTGACCACGGTTTAACAGGTTTAGAAGGTTTACGCTGAACTTCTTCAACTTCACCAAATAAATCCATCATCCCTGTTTCGCGGTTTGTACGGGCTTGGTCAGCCGCTTGTACAGCTTCTGGCAATTGCGCCATCAAGTCAGCGCGTTCTAATCCTAAACAATCCAGTGCGCCACCACGAATCAATGCTTCAAGGGTACGTTTATTGATTTTTTTCAGGTCAATACGATGACAGAAGTCGAACAGGTCTTTATAGGGACCATCTTGGATACGTGAGTCAATCACAGACTGCATGGCAGCTTCACCGACACCCTTGATCGCACCTAAACCATATACGATGGTTTTTGGATCGCTGGCATGGAAATTATATAAAGACATATTGACCGAAGGTGGCAAGACTTCGAGACCATTAATACGACAGTCATCGATCAAGAACACCACGTTATCGGTATTCTGCATTTCCGAAGTCATTACCGCTGACATAAATTCAGCAGGGAAATGTGCTTTTAACCAAGCAGTTTGATATGCAACAAGGGCATAGGCAGCGGCATGGGATTTGTTAAAACCATAGCCTGCGAATTTTTCCATATAGTCGAAGATATGGTTGGCCGTATCTGCATCAATACCTTTGGTTGCAGCACCTTCAGTAAAGATCTGACGGTGCTTAATCATTTCTTCGACTTTCTTTTTACCCATGGCACGACGAAGTAAATCCGCGCCACCCAAGCTATAGCCAGCACAGAACTGCGCTGCCTGCATTACCTGTTCCTGATACACCATAATGCCGTATGTCGGTTCAAGGACACTTTCTAGTAATGGATGTAAGTATTCAAACTCGCCACCATGCATACGGTAAATAAAGTCAGGAATCAGATCCATCGGGCCTGGACGGTATAAAGACACGAAAGCAATAATTTCTTCGAACTTACTTGGACGTGCCTCTTTCAGCATTTTTTTCATGCCGACGGATTCAAACTGGAAGACCGCAGTGGTATTTGCATCTGCGAACACAGCATAGGCAGGTTTGTCATCCAAAGGAATTAAGGAAATATCGACAGGTGTAGTGATATCTGGACGGGCATTAATGTGCTTAATGGCATCTTCAATTACCGTTAAGTTGCGTAAGCCCAAGAAGTCGAATTTAACTAGACCTGCAGCTTCCACATCGTCTTTATCGAATTGGGCTACACGGTTAGTTCCATCTGCATCACATAGGACAGCCGAATAGTCAGTTAACTTAGTTGGTGCAATAACCACACCACCGGCATGTTTACCTGTGTTACGGGTAATGCCTTCAAGTTTGAGTGCCATTTCCCAAATTTCGGCTGCATCGTCGTTATCTGGGTTAGATGGATTGGTGACAATGTCTTTGAGTTGTGGTTCGGCCTCAATGGATTCTTCCAAACTTAAACCTAAAGGCTTGGTCGGAATCATTTTAGAAATACGGTCAGCCAAACCATAAGATTTACCCAAGACACGCGCTACGTCACGAATTGCACCTTTTGCCGCCATGGTACCGAAAGTTGCAATCTGAGAGACCGCATCTCGACCATAAGTGCGTGCAACATAGTCAATAACACGGTCACGACCTGCAATACAGAAATCGACGTCAAAGTCGGGCATTGATACACGTTCAGGGTTTAAGAAACGCTCGAACAGTAGGTCATAACGTAGTGGGTCTAGGTCAGTAATTTTTAAACTATAGGCAACCAAGGAACCTGCACCCGAACCACGGCCTGGACCAACAGGCACGCCATTACCTTTAGACCATTGAATAAAGTCCATGACAATTAGGAAATAACCTGGGAATTGCATGGTCAGGATGATCCCGACTTCATAAGCCAAACGTTCATCATAAGGCTTACGAATTTCTGGCCAGTCGTCACCACGTTGTTCGACAGGGTACAAATGCGCTAAACGTTCTTCTAAACCTTCTTTTGATAAATGTTCAAAATAGGTGTCAATTGTATGGCCTTCAGGAATTGGATAATCGGGAAGGTCATGGAAGCCTAAACGTAATGACACATTACACCGTCGCGCAATGTGATAGGTATTTTCTATAGCCGTTGGAATGTCTGCAAACAGCTCCGTCATTTCCTCGGCAGTTTTAAAATACTGTTCAGGACTGTAATTTTTAGGGCGACGATTGTCACCGAGGACATAGCCATCGGCAATACAAACGCGTGCTTCATGTGCCTCGAAATCTTCTTTACGTATAAAATGCACATCGTTATGAGCAACCACACCAATGTTAAATTTCTTCGCAAGTTTTACTGCTTCGTGAATAAAGTCTTCTTCACCCGAGCGCTCAGTTCGTGTAATCGCTAGATAAACACGATTGCCAAATTTTTCGACCCATTCAGCTAACAGTGGTTCAGCTTTTTGCGGGTTGGAAGAGCAAAGCATTTTGCCGACATCACTTTGCATACCCAGTAAAACAATCAAGTCTTGGTGTTGATTTAAAATCCAATCTTTTTTTACGCAAGGAATATCAAGCTGTTGACCTGAAATATAACCTTCAGAAACCAACTCTGTTAGACTGCGCCAACCTTTATTGGTCATCGCTAGAAGAGTAGCTTTGTGTTCAGCATCATTCAAACGAATGGTTGAACCAAATATGGGTTTAATGCCTTTATCTAAGCACTTTTTATAGAATTTTACAGCAGCATGTAGATTTGAAAGGTCAGTAATGGCCAGAGCGGGCATTTCATCTGCAGCTGCAGCTTTTACAAGATCAGGTATACGTACAATAGATTCAGTAATGGAAAATTCTGTAAAAATACCAAGATGTACAAAGTGCATAGATGAGTCCCTGCGAAAACAGCTGCTGATTTTAGCATGCTCTGAGATCAAACTTGCGTTTATTGCATGGCTTTATGCAGATTTATAAATTCACTGTTTAAGCAATAAACGCTGTATGACAATCACGGTTTAGCAAGCAATACCTTGATTCACTGAAAAGGCAGTTAATTTGCTATTTTTAAAGTTGAAGGCTAGATTGCCGATATAGGGTAAATCATAGTTATGCGGCTCTTTCAGCACGGATTTTGCATGAGTCGGTGAGAGTAAAATCACATATGCAACTTCATTTGGATTGGCTAATTTTGCACTTTTGGTAAAGTCTTTTACAAATTGTTGATAGTCATATTGGCTTGTCAGATGTTTTGACCCAATTTGAATTTTATCGCCTATTTGAGTGGATTTATCCCATTCCATCCAAACATCCCCTTTGGTTTGTCCAAGTTGGGCGAAGCTGCTTTTATTTTTATAGAATGAATCATTTTTAACTTGAGGATTGTCCTCAGCATAAATTTCAAATTTTAGAAATTTACCTTTTGATGTGACATGAAATTCAGTATTGCCGGCACATTCTGAATATTCATATTTAAGCTTTACTGGATTTTTGCTGATAAATGCATTTGCTTTTGATGCAGGCAAGGGTAAGGCTAAGTCAACATCATTTGCCTTAATACTAGTGACATAGTCATAATCAGCAATGGATGCAGATGCTGCAGAAGTGATGAATATCCCCGTTGTGAAAAAAATTTAAGCGGAAAATTTGTGCTGGCAGTGTAGTTTGCATGGGGAATATAAAATCCTGTTCTTTTGATATTTTGTACTCATTCAAGTTTTTGTAAACGTAATATTGAAGGTTATATTTTAAATTTTATGGTGTTGCTAATTTGCCGTCAAAATAATTTAAAACTAAAAAAAATTTTGGTTTAATTGCGGCATTAAAAACTAAATTTTAGAATCTAAGAAACTAAAAAGCCCTCCGAGGAGAGCTTAAATATATGAATTATGCAGGCTTAGCGCAGTTTTGATAACCAGTCCCCCAGACTTTGAACAATTTGTACCAAAATCAACAATACAATGACGGTCATGATGACCACGCTACTATCAAAACGTTGATAACCATAAGAAATGGCAAGATCACCGATACCGCCTGCACCTACTGCACCCGCCATGGCTGTTGCACCAATTAAGCTAATGGTTGCAGTCGTTAAGTTTAAAATTAAAGAGCTACGAGACTCTGGTAGGACAAATTTAGTAATGATTTGCAGCGGAGATGCACCCATCGCTTGAGCAGACTCAATGATGCCGTCATTCACTTCAAGCAACGAAGTTTCAATCAGACGACCAATGTAAGGACCAACATAGATTGTGAGAGGAACAATTGCAGCCCAAGTACCAATTGAAGTACCCACAATGACTTTGGTCAAAGGGATGACTGCAATCAGGAGGATAATAAATGGCAATGAACGCAGCGCATTCACAATCGGGTTCAAACCATGGTAGATGACACGGTTAGGCAAAATGCCTTGTGGACGTGAGACATATAAAATCACGGCCTGGATAAAACCCCAAATACAGCCAAAGAGCATGGCAAAGAACACCATGTGAAAAGTTTCTTGTAGGGCAGTGACGAACTGATCCATGGACAAAGAACTTTTCCAAAAGGGTGCTGTAATTTGAGTCAGCCATTGAACAATTAAATCTCTCATTGCTGAACTCCTGCTTGAGTGACTTCAACACCATGTTGTTCTAAGAACGCCACCGCTTGTTGAATCAATGCTGCATCACCTAATAGCTGAACGAACATTTGTCCAATCACCGCACCATTAATTTCAGTCATATTGGCAAACAAAATATTCAGGCTAATATCAAACTGTTTAATTACCGCCTGAATGACAGTTTCTTGTGCCGAACTGCCCAGAAATTTTAAACAATAAATACTGTTATGGTTTTGATTTTCTAGATTATTTAAAATATTAACAGGGAGCTGTTGCTGCAATACAGTTTGAATAAAATTTTTGGTTGTATTGTGTTTTGGCTGACTAAAAATCTCTAAGGTTGAGCCATGTTCGATGACTTTCCCTTGTTCCATTACCGCAACATAATCACAAACAGATTCAATCACATCCATTTCATGGGTGACCATGACAATAGTAATGCCTTGTTCTTGATTGATTTTCTTTAATAACGCCAATACCGACTTGGTGGTTTGCGGATCGAGAGCAGATGTTGCTTCATCACACAGTAAAATTTTAGGATGATTGGCAAGCGCACGGGCAATCCCGACACGTTGTTTTTGGCCACCAGAGAGCTCATCTGGATAGGCATTTTTCTTATGTTTTAGGTCAATAAATTCGAGCAACTCTTCTAAACGTTTTTGGCGTTCAGCTTTAGACACACCTAAAAGTTTAAGCGGCATTTCAATATTTTCTGCAACTGTTTTGGTTTGCAGTAAATTGAAGTGCTGGAAGATCATGCCAATATTGGTTCTTTCTTGACGTAGCTCTGCCGAATTTAAAGCAGTAAAGTCTTTATCATGAATAATAATTTGCCCTTCACTTGGACGTTCTAGCAAATTAATTAAACGGATTAAGGTACTTTTGCCTGCACCACTGTAGCCAATTAGACCGAAAATACAGCCATCTGGAATGTCCAGATTAATCTGATCCAGTGCTGTAACGGTTTGGCCTTTTAGCTCAAAATGCTTGGAGATATTTTTAAATTGGATCATAGCGTCAAAAAAGGTTCAGAAATGAAAAAACAGGCAAAGTAAACTTTGCCTGTTTATTTGAAGAAATTATATTACTATTTTGCTTCAGTGAGGTAGCTAGTTGGTTTATTTACATCAATTTTAGTACCACCAAAATGTTCATCGATGTAAGCTTTAACTGCTGGAGTGTGATAAAGCGCGCCTACTTTTTGTAGAACTGGGTCATTTTGACGGTCAGCAGCAACAGCAAGAATGTTCACGTTCATTTTTGTACTTTGGTCGATTGGCTCATAGTAAACCGCATCTTTCAGTACGTTTAAACCACCTTCCATCGCAAGGGTATTACCCAAAACAATCGCATCAACTTCGTCTTTAACACGGACAGCAGTCGCCATTTGAATTGGTTTGATTACGATTTTCTTCGCATTTTCAGTTATGTCAGCAGGTGTGCCTTTTACATCGTCAAAATCAGCTTTAAGTTTGATTAAGCCAGCAGATTGAAGTAGCAACAATGCACGTGATTCGTTTGCGCCATCATTTGGAATCGCGATTGTTGCACCTGTTTTGAACTCTTCAAGTTTTTTGACTTTGCTTGAATAGATACCCATTGGCTCTAAATAAGTAGTCGAAAGCGGTGCGATTTTATCTTTATTGTTGTCATTAAACGCAACCATATAGGCATATGACTGGAATGCATTAACATCAATTTCTTTGTTCGCTACAGCAGTGTTCATAGACACATAGTCAGTAAAGTTTTTCACTTCAAGTTTAATGCCAGCTTCTTTGGTTTCAGGAAGCGTAGCAATATAGCGCCAAATATCAGCATCTGAACCAGTCGAAGCCATGGTAACAGTTTGCACTTCTGCAGTGTTTTTTTGTTGTGCGGCGTCAGTTGCAGGAGCTTCTTGTTTACCACAGCCTGAAAGGCCTACAGATAAACCGAGAACTAATCCTAGGAGCTTTTTCATATATTCACCCGAGTAAATTTATAAAATTAATAAATTCACAAATCATATTATGGAGAGATTTACTTAAGTCTTTTATCAGACAGGCTGATAGATGCTTAATAATTTAAAATGCTACACACACTTATACAATTAGATCTGAGTCTATTTCCAAATGGGAAAAGATAGCCATTGCAAGCTGCTGTAAACAAAAGATTTAATAAAGCAAATCTCTATATTTCGCTAGGCATCATATCAATTTTTTATTATTCAATATAGTGATTTAAAAAGTTATGCTTAGCACCAAAAATGTATATGGAATATGTTTAATTAAATAATTTAATAAGTAAAAACAATATATTATTTATAATTAAACTATTTAAGTGCGTCATTTGTATAAGTTTAGGTCTATATAACAAATTTTAAAATGTATTGCTGAAAAAATGATAAAAATGAAATAAGTCCTGTCTTACACAAAATTTGTAACATTCATATGTGAAAATAACGAAGTGCTTCAATCTAATTTGCATTGAAATCTTTATTGATATATTTGAAGTTCAACTCTGATTCATGGTTTTTCAAAATCTTAGATCTAAATCTGAGGAAGATTGAATCCGCTACAGCGTTTAAGATAAACTGCTTAATAATTGATCATAATAAATTGCTATGTGCGGCACGCTATGTTAAATCAGTTTGATTTCGTCTCATTTGTAAAAAAGCCTACGGTTCATTATGGTGGTAGATCGGTGAGCCATGTTTAAAAAATGGAAGATGGTAGTCAAAAAACCATCGGTGTATTTTTGCCATCAGAGCAACCCATGACGTTTGAGGCGCATGTGAAAGAACGTGTTGAAATCACATCGAGGCAGTGTGTTGTGCAAATTGGCGAGCAGGGCGAGTTTGTTCAATATACGTCAGGCGAAAGCTTTATTGTTCCACAAGATTCTATTTTTAAAGTGCAATGTACTGATGTCATTGATTATGTATGCCATTTTGATTGAGCATGCTTAAACAGTTTGGAGTTGCTTTAGCATTGTGACTTATGATTTTTACTTCCAAAGCCATAGTAATTGATCTGTTTAGAGTTTAAACCCCCGCATTTAGCGGGGTTTTTTATATGATTACATGAATGATTTTGCTGTCTTATACGAAATCCTGCGGTGACTAAAATTAAGCTTTTTAACATCATTTATAGCCACTGTTTGGCAGAGTTAATGTACTTTAGTTTTGCCGTGAATAATTATTGAATTAGCAAAAGGGGATGTGCAAATAATCACTACGCTGTATTTCATACAGCACATGACGGTTTAATGGGTGTTCTGCTGGTACAAGCGGATGATTAAACTCGCGTACTTTATGCATACCTATGCGTTGCATGACACGTTCTGATGGTGTGTTCAAACTTGCAGTGAAGGAAATAACTTTATCTAGTCTTAAGTTTCTAAAAGCATGTTTGAGTACAGCTTTTGCTCCATCGGTGGCATAACCTTGATGCCAATATTGCGGTAGTAGTCGCCAGCCGATTTCAGGTGCATCGGCTATTTCAAACTCAGGTGGGTGTACGTGTAAGCCGATAAAGCCAATAAATTCGCCTGTGGCTTTAAGCTCGACGGCATATAAACCCCAACCACGTGTTTCTATTGCATCACGTAGGCGCTGCATAAACGCAGTGGCTTCAGAAGCACTCAGCTTTTTGGGGAAATAGCGCATGACGTCTTCGTCTGCGCACATTTGGATAAATGGGGCAGTGTCGGAGTCTTGCCATTGGCGGAGGATAAGGCGAGGGGTTTGGATAAAAATATGCATATTAAATATTAATTTGTATGGGTGTTTTCTTACTGAGACTAATGTAAATAATTTATAGTGTACATGATGATGGAATTGATATAAGTGAATAGTATTTGGGGGAGATGTAATTTGATTTGATGAACTAATCTTAATAGGCTTTTACATATATTTAGTTGATAAGGAGTAAATATGGAGTTGCAATACAAATTTTCAGAGGATGAATTTCTCGTATTATGCCAAGAAAATCTTGGGCGGGAAAAAACAACAGTTTTTGAAGATTTATATGAAGCTCTTATTCACTTTTTTAGTACTCCGGATTCAATCTCAATAACTGAAATAAAGCAGAATTACACATTTGGATACTATGATGATCACTTATCACTGAAAGAGTATATAGACAAAGGGAAAATGATAATCCCTTATCTTCAATTTGAGCTAATCAGTGATAAGGACATAGATCTGGATGTTACGGAAGTTAAACTACCTTCATTTATTATATTGTGTGATTTCCTTTATGGAGGAGGAATAACTAGGAAGTACAATATTAAAAATACAAAAATGAAAACCAAAAACAAAACATCAATACAGCTTCTTTCCGTTGAATTTCCACAAGCATTATTAACTAAGCTTTATTCACGAATGACACCACCAAAAAGTTTATTACCATCAAAATTAGGCTTTTATGAGTGGCGGCAGACTTTCTATAACAAAATGACAGGAGAAAGTTTCTTTTGCTCATGTTTTAAGGATGCTCTTGCCCAAAATCAGATTGGGTTGGCTGTACGCCACACTCACCTTAAAAATGCGTTAGAACATAAATCTGTTAAAGTTTCGATTTGCCATATCTGCACCAATATCAATTCAGATTTAATCTATTGCCACAAAATGTATGGCTCGGCTTTTAAAGCTAAATATGGCGCTTACATTGCTAAATACGCATTTCAGGAAGGTATCAGTGAAAGGGATGCGGAAAACCATATTAGAGAGTTAAAAGGTGTTGCACGTATAGGTGAAAGGTGGGTTAATGAAACCTTATTATTTAACTATATCAATCTGCTATTTCCTCAATACACGGTTCAAAGAGAAGCATCACCAAGTTGGTTGAATAGACAAAGGTTTGATGTCTATATCCCTGAGCTAAATTTAGCGATTGAGTACCAAGGGCAACAACACTATCTTGCTGTCAACTTATTTGGTGGAGAAGAAGGTTTAAAAAGAACAAAGCAAAGGGATAAGGAAAAGCTTCAACTCAGTAAAGCAAATGGAGTGGATATTATCTATTTTAGCTACAAAGATAATTTAACTGAAAAATTAGGGTGTGTTGACATTTACAGCCGATAAATTGAGCTAAAGAGGCAACCATATAAATATACAAGCTAAAGCAACAGCGCTTTGATAGTTACGTTTTAGCTTATCGTATCTTGTGGCAATTC
>NZ_VOZS01000025.1:0-37946 GCF_013419675.1 Acinetobacter sp. YH12069
AAAAGTCATAATCGCTTTCATTCGACTGCATGATGAAAGGTCGTACATCATAGTTCTGACTTAAACCGCTTAGATCTAGCGTTAGACTGGCAGCAAAGAGCGGACTTTTGCTTTGCCATTCTTTAAAAAGAGTCTCACTGACATCACGCACCGATTTGTTCATAAACACACGGCTGTTGCGGCGCTTATGCCACAGCGATGTTGCATCTTCTAAAGTGAGTTTATACAGCGTGAGTGAACCGTCACTCTGCCCTTGGGTGGCTTCGGTAATAATACCCGTTGTACGGAAGAGTTCGCCCTGATCGGTCACTTGATCAACGGCGACTTGTGCGCCAATAAATTGTTTTAATGGAATAAGGGCATTGGTAGATAGGCAAATCAAAGTCGCTTGCACGCCTTGGTTTAAGATATGCTCCCCATCAATACGTTGAATAAAAAGCTCATCATTCAACGCAGGGTTGGAAAATTGCACATGAATGGCACGTTTTTGGGCGGATAGCCCCAATTGTTCTAATACAGCAAATATTTTGCCTAACATAATAAAAATTCTAAATTGTAATCATGGAAATAATTCTGCTGCTAGTTTAGTCAAATTCATCAATAAAATTAATGCTTAAAACCATAGAAGATGTTTCGTTATGTAAAATCCACGATTCAAAAATTCACTTAAAACTAAAAAGCTGAGAACCCACTCACTAAATACTTCTTGCATATAAAATATTCACCAAATGGTCTTAGACCATGCACTTGCATCCAACAAGCAACGTCATTCACACAAGTGTAAAAATAGTTTATCGTCTAATTAGCACCGAGCTTAATGATTAATTTTTTAATATTATCTTTAAAAATAGTAGATTAATTTAAACTTAAGCTAGATTAAAAAACACACAACCCTTTCTTTCCTGTCTTGTAATTCACCTAAGATCCCCTATAATTCAAAAAAAACAGACAAGTCTGTCTATTTTGCTACAAAAACCGAATGAATTTAGCATTCAGAGGGTAAAAATATAAATGAGAGAAAACGTATAAAACGTTCGAAAATCAAATCATTGACTTAAGCTAACAAAGTGAATGATTTGAACGCACAATTGTCAGCAAAGCGCGATTACCCCAAATAATCGCGCTTTTTATTTTCTTAGAATCTTAAGTCATGTGAAAAAAATTGATGGTTAATCAATACAAATAAGTCGTCGCTAGATTTAAAACCTAGATGCCTACAAACAAATTTTTAAGCAGCCAATTCCAAACGAATTAAGGTTTCAACTCGCTTCCAATAATCTGCTAAATGCACTTGGTTGGGGTCAATTTGGGCTTGGATGGTCATGCCATCCAAAATACTACTCAGAAATGCAGCTAGTTGTTCAGTTTGCTGAATGCCCAGATTTTGCAAAGCAGTACTTAGTTTTGATTTGAGCCAGTCTTTATAATCGATCGCAGGTTGTAATGACGAAGGATAAACTTTAGATATTTCTTCTACTGCTTTTTGAAACATACAACCATTGAAATCTGCAGTACGAAACCAAGCATCGTACCAAGCAAAAATGGTTTTAATATGCGAAAGATGGTCTTCTGGATCACATTCTGCAATAGCAGCTTCAAGTGATTCCTGTAAATTAAGATTTCGAATCACGAGACATTCTTCAATTAATTTGGCTTTAGAGGGGAAATATTTATAAAACGTCATTTTAGCAACGCCCGATTCCCCAATAATTCGATCTATACCAATCGAGTTATAGCTATAAGAATTGAAGAGTTGGAGCGCAACGTTAATGATGTCTTGCTTTTTCGACATTTAATTTACCTGATGCACCAATGGGGCCTAAACATAAAGCTTTCAAGGTAGAAAACCTAATTTTTAAACATGATTTTCGCGCGCTATTGTAAAGCATAACTTAATTGGAGTCTGTAGATAAAACCTCAGCACCCTATTAAATACCGTCTGATTTCAGATGATTTATCGAATTAGCAGTCAGGAAAATTTCGTATAAAACTGACTGCTATTTTAATTTCAACTAGCGATTTAACGACTATTCATCTGCGTTAAAAACATGGATAAAATGAATGCCATTAACGGTGGATTTAAGAGTAAGTATTTTAAGAGCAAGGGGTACTCAGAATATCTTTTTGCTTACGCTCTTGCAGTGCTTTTCGAATCACCTGATAACCACCCGTTAAACCTAAGATCGCCATGATTGCGGCCACGATCAAATCTGGCCATAGACTGCCTGTACCAAACACCCCGACGGCCGCCAAGATCACTGCGACATTACCAATCGCATCATTACGGCTACATAGCCAAACGGATTGCATATTGGAGTCACCTTCACGGAAGGCATATAAGACGTATGCACAGATGACATTAGCGACTAAGGCCAGAATACCAATCACACCCATGGTGATTGGTTCAGGAGCGATCCCATTGGCATAGGCATAGAGCACTTTGGCAATCACCACGATCCCAAACGCTGCCATGACAAAACCTTTCACCAAGGCAACTGTTGCACGCCAATATAAACTGGCGCCAAGCACGGCTAATGAAACCCCATAATTTACAGCATCACCAAAGAAATCCAGCGAGTCCGCCCAAAGCGCAGAAGAATGTGCATAAGCCCCACCAATCAGCTCCACCAAAAACATCATGGCGTTAATGATTAAGGCAATCCAAAGTGCGATACGAAATTTACTGTTGGGTTTGTTTGGTGCTGGCTCATGACTACATGTACATGCCATAAATGTGCTCCAATTTAAAAATCAATGGATATGTATTATTCTTATTCAAAACTATGGACTCACTCCAAGGTCAAGCATGAACGTACAAAAACATTATTTGATTAAAGAATTGTCCACCAAATCTGGGGTAAGCGTTGACAGTATTCGCTTTTATGAAAAGAAAAAACTGCTGAAACCTAGCTTCCGCGCAGACAACAATTATCGCTATTATGATGAAGAAATGTACAAACGTTTGGTTTTTATTAAGCGCTGTCGAAACCTCGATATTTCTCTCACCGAGATTCAAACCCTGCTTGAACTTGAGCAATCCCCTACGCAAAGCTGTCATGCTGTGAATGAATTAATTGATAATCACATTCGTCAAGTTTCTGAAAAAATTAAAGAATTAGAAAATTTTAAAATACAGTTAAGTAAGCTCCGTGCCAGTTGTAATGAAACCAGTCAAATTAATGATTGCCAAATTTTAAAACATTTGGAAAACGGAATATCTTGAAAACCCAACTAAAATACTTGGTTGAATCCTTTTTTTAGATCACTACAATAAAGCCATAAATTTTTTATGCCTTTATTGACATGACGATTCAACACGTAACCGAACTCCTCTCACCTGCTGGCTCATTGAAAAACATGCGCTACGCTTTTGCTTATGGCGCAGATGCCGTGTATGCAGGTCAGCCGCGATATAGCTTACGTGTACGCAATAATGCTTTCGACCATGACAATTTAAAAATTGGCATTGAAGAAGCTCATGCCTTAGGTAAAAAGTTTTATGTGGTGGTAAACATCCAACCTCATAACTCAAAACTGAAAAATTTCATCCGTGACCTTGAACCTGTGGTTGCCATGAATCCTGATGCACTGATCATGTCTGACCCTGGTCTAATCATGATGGTGCGTGAACATTTTCCAGAAGTGTCCATTCATTTGTCTGTACAAGCCAATGCGGTGAACTGGGCAACAGTTAAATTTTGGAAAAATATGGGACTGACACGTGTCATTTTGTCACGTGAATTATCAATCGAAGAAATTGAAGAAATTAAACACAATGTACCTGATATGGAAATTGAAGTTTTCGTACATGGTGCATTATGTATGGCTTACTCCGGTCGTTGCTTACTTTCTGGCTACATGAATAAACGTGATGCAAACCAAGGTGCATGTACCAATGCATGCCGTTGGGATTATAAAATTCACGATGCAGTTGAAGATGAAACTGGTGATGTTATTCCAGTCACACAAATTAAAGAATCATCATGCTGCAATAATAAAAATGCCGATGAGCAACACGCCCTAGAACAACACCAATTCGGCGAGCCGGTTTTATTACAACGCAATGAAGAAGACATGTTTGCTGCCGAAGAAGATGAACATGGCACTTATTTCATGAACTCAAAAGACTTGCGTGCTGTACAGCATGTAGACCGTTTAACCAAAATGGGCATTCATTCTTTAAAAATTGAAGGCCGTACCAAGTCTTACTTCTACTGTGCGCGTACCGCTCAAATTTATCGTAAAGCCATCGATGATGCCCTTTCAGGTAAACCGTTTGACCCTGCTCTCATGTCTCAGCTTGAAGGTCTTGCGAACCGTGGTTATACCGAAGGTTTTTTACGCCGCCATGTTCATAGTGAATATCAAAACTATGAAACCGGCTCTTCACGTTTTGATCATCAACAGTTTGTAGGTGAAGTCTTAGAACGCAATGGTGACTCTCTTAAAATCGAAGTGAAAAACCGTTTTGTTGTAGGTGATTCTTTAGAACTGATGACCACTTCAGGCAACATCACCTTCGTTTTAACTGAAATGAAAGATAAAAAAGGTAATCTAATTGACGATGCCAAAGGTTCAGGTCATATCGTGGATATTCCTGTACCTGCCGATGTCGATATGCGCTATGCCTTACTGATTCGTAACTTACCCAATTCGACAGTGGATATTTCGGCTTCATCTTTAGCTTATCAGGCTTGAGTTCGCTTTATGGCTTTGTTGATTACAGATAAATGCATCAATTGTGACATGTGTCTACCTGAATGTCCCAATGACGCCATTTATGAAGGCTCAAAGATTTATGAAATCGATGTCGCACGTTGTACTGAATGTGTCGGTTTCTATGCGCACCAAACTTGTGTTTCAGTTTGTCCGATTGAGTGCATTGTGCCTCATCCTGAATACATGGAGACAGATGAGCAGTTAATGGAGAAGTTTAAAGGTTTGAATTTATTTAAATCTTAAATTCGTGATGTGATTGGTATATTAATTGCATACTCCGCTTTATATTTTATAGAGAAACAACCTTGGGGAAAGTATAAAAATAAGGTTGTAAAACAAAAATAGCTGGGCAACGAATAGGATTCAAAATGTGTGGGGACATTTTTGAATCCTAATTTTGCAGACAAAAAAAGGAACTCCGGTGTTAGCATCCAAAGTTCCTGTAAAACGAGAATATTAAGAAAAATAATATTCAAATGACAACATTCAGCGCGGCCAGCGTGTTTCTCGAAACACACTGGCCTTTCTTTTATTGACCCGAACGGATGATGTAATCAAAAGCAGACAATGAAGCTTTCGCGCCTTCACCTGTTGCAATGATGATTTGTTTGTACGGTACTGTTGTACAGTCACCTGCAGCAAATATACCTTTCACATTGGTTTCGTTACGCTCGTTAATTACGATCTCACCACGGTTTGAAAGTTCAACCGCTGTTTCTTTTAAGAAATCAGTATTTGGTAACAAACCGATTTGTACGAAGATACCTGCCAATTCAATCGTTTTGATTTCATCTGTTGCACGGTCTTTGTAGTTCAGTGCAGTCACTTGTGAACCATCACCAACTACTTCTGTAGACAATGCATTCATGATCACAGTCGTATTCGGCAAGCTGTTTAACTTGTCTTGAAGCACTTGGTCAGCACGAAGCTTGGTATCAAACTCAACAAGCGTTACATGTTCAACAATACCTGCAAGGTCAATCGCCGCTTCTACACCTGAGTTACCACCACCGATCACCGCAACACGTTTACCTTTAAACAATGGACCGTCACAGTGTGGGCAGTATGCAACACCACGTGTACGGTATTCTTGTTCACCCGGAACATTCATCTCTCTCCAGCGTGCACCTGTTGAAAGAATCACTGTTTTAGATTCAAGTTTTGCACCATTCTCTAAAGTCACTTCAACTAGACCATTGGCAGTTTGATCTGCACCTTTGATGTCAGATACACGTTGCAAGTTCATAATGTCCACACCGTACTCACGTACATGTGCTTCCATTTCAGCAGCAAACTTAGGACCTTGAGTCTTTTGAATCGACGTGAAGTTTTCAATGTCCATCGTATCCATGACCTGACCGCCCATGCGTTCAGCCACGATACCTGTTTTAATGCCTTTACGTGCTGCATAGATTGCAGAGGTATTACCCGCAGGGCCACCACCAATCACAAGGACATCAAATGCTTCTTTAGCATTTAGCTTTTCAGCATCTTTTGCGGCAGAGTTGGTGTCTAATTTGGCAATGATTTCTTCCAAGGTCATACGACCTTGACCGATATGGTTGCCGTCTTGGAAGACCATCGGCACAGCCATGATTTTGCGTTCTTCCACTTCTTCTTGGAAGAATGCACCATCAATCATGGTTGCAGTTGTACCCGGGTTATAGATCGCAATTAGGTTCAAGGCTTGAACCACGTCAGGACAGTTATGGCAGCTGAGTGATACGAACACATCAAAGTCAGTTTTAAGACCTAAACCTTTAATGGTATTCAGTACTTCGTCAGAAACTTTCGGTGCATAACCAGAGGTTTGTAACAATGCCAAAATCAAAGAAGTGAATTCGTGGCCCATCGGTAGACCTGCGAAGAATACACGTGGTGTTTCACCTGCTTTTGCAATACCAAAGCTTGGCGCACGGCTGTTGTTACCGTCAAAACGTGCAGTCACTAAATCAGATAAGGCAGCAACTTCAGTTACCAATTCTTTAATTTTGTCTGATTTGTCAGTGCCGTTTAAAGTCGCGACGATTTCAATCGGGCCTTCAAGGCGTTCAAGTAAGGTTTTTAATTGAGCAGAAGTATTTTGATCTAACATTGCTAACGTCTCCAGAGGAGTAAATTTATTTGATGAGAGAATGATAGAACAAACCATTAAATAGGTGAAACGGTTTGTTTTTATAAAATTAATCGGTTTTACAAATCAAATGATTAAATTTCTTTCTAAATCATAAATATATATACGTATAATAACATTAAATTGATTTACTTCGTACACATATATCGTGATAAATCCCTCATTTTTTTCTTTTTTATTGAAATTACACCAAGCCTATGCAAGACATACGCACGACCTGATCAATTACAAAATCTTTATAAAGCTTTAAGTTTCATTTCAGCAAGTCGGCTTTAAATCAAAGGAAATATCAGATGATTTGACTGCTTTTGAGTTCCATCAATAAAGCCACAATCAATCCCTTGCATCAATCAGCCATCGATCTACAAGTATAAAATCAACAGTGAGGAAAATAATGAAAATTGAATTTGTCTTTGATATTGTTTATCCCATGAGTTATGTCGGATTTCAAAAGTTAAAACAAAACTGGAATGAACATACAGCAACCCGTGTAGAGCTATTGCCGATTCAACGCGTTCCTGAAATTCCTGAACAAAGCTTAGATGTGCTGCAGTATTTAACCAATAAGTATGGCTCAAGTGCAGCAAATCGAAAACTCGAAATGACAAAGTTTGCCGCTTATAGCGAAGATGTGATTATCAATATTGAGCACATGAAACGTATGCCAAACAGTCAACTGGCTCATCAAGGTATTTTGGCCTTGGACAATATTCTGGATCAATATGCCCTGACTCAAGCCTTATTCCATGCATTATTTGCACACGGTCAAAATATTGCTGATATTCAGGTTTTAAAAAGCATCATTGAAGGCATTGGTTTAGATGGCTCAAAAGTACTGCGCTCAATTCAACATAAAGATATTGCAGACCGTCAGCATGAAATTACACAATATGTAAAATCAAAGGGACAGCACCCCATTCCTTTTTACCTTGTGGATGGCGAAGTGAATGATCAGACTTTTTCTACACAGGAACTTCGACAACTGTTTCATCGCGCAAGTTAATCTACCCAAGATCAAAAATCCCCATACAATGTGATGGGGATTTTTATTCTGAGCAATGCAATGATCTAAAAAGAAAATAGGCCTGTTAATGAAGTCCCTGCTCAATTCGATTAATCCGTGATTTGAAATGCTGAGATAGTAGATACAAAATTAAGCTCAAAACCAGCGTGAGTACCATCACGGCGATCAACACCCAACGTACAACAACTTCTACTACATTGGCTTGCTGAACTTGTTTTTCCACGCTTTGCGCCATCGGTGTCATGGTTTTATCAAATAGCTGATTTTGCATTGCCCAGAGCTGTTCAGGCTGAAAACCGTATTCACGGAATTTTGCTGGATTTTGTTGCTCGGCATTGATTAAGGATTGCACCAAAGGAATTGCTGTCGCACGATCTACAGGCTTATGCATCAAAGCAGCTTGTGCAAGTAAATAGGCTTGCACGGGTTTTGCCAATTGTGCATCTTCCATCTCGAAAGCCAGCTGGCTTTCTTGAATATTTTTTTCATAATGTACCAATTTTTGATCTGCTGCACGGTCATCATGATTAAGGTCATATTGCACATAAGTTAAGCCTGACCAAAGCACGATAAACGATAAAATCCAGCCGACAAATTTCAATACAAAAGATTGGAATCGAATTCTAAAAAATTGAAATTTCTTTAGAAATCCAACCAAGAAAAATGCGCCAATAAATGAAACGATAAGTTTGAGAAATAACCAACCAATAAAGGATAAAAAATTTGAAAAATAGTCGGAGGACTCACCGAGTTGATATGCCAAATCACCTGCACTAACAGGGATATGCAGTTGCTGTACGCTAGAACTTAGGCCAAAAAAGCTATAGACCATATCATGCTGAATAAACAGCATCACAGCCGAAACGATCAGCACAGAAACACTGGTTAAGGTCAATAACGTTAAATTACGTTGACGCTTCTTAATGGTTTGAAGCCCTGTTTCCAGTTGCTGCGGATTTAGCGAATATTCATCAATGGGAGGCAAAGACATACTCCTTCAGATTATATTTTCACCTCCCTCACCGTTTATGAAGAAGGGTTTGAACCACTCGATTCAATTACTAAATGATTCAAATTATTTTGTAAGGCACGAATACGTGTCGTCGCTTCTTCACGCTTTTGTACACCTTCTTTCTGAATTTGAATCACATCATTAACGGTTTTAATGAGGGTATTTTGCACATGTTCAAGTGTGTCAATATCAATCACTGAACGCTGATTGGCTTTCGCTGTATCGACAGAGTTTTGATGCAACAAATCTGCATTGCGTTTTAACAGGTCATTGGTCGCATCATCAATGCTATTTGCCAATTGCACGCTGTTCTTTTGTTCTTGCAATGAAATCGCCAAGCTAATTTGGTTTTTCCAAGCCGGTAAGGTGATATTTTTAATAGCATAAAATTTATCAACCAACATCAAATTGTTGGATTGAATAATGCGAATCATCGGCAAGGTCTGCATCGCAGACTGTTGCAAGATCTGTAAATCACTCACACGTTTTTCAAGATTATTTGCCAAATGGTTGAGGTCATAAACTTTTTGCGTAGTCGTTTGATCTTGAACTTGTGTCGTTAAGCTCGCAATTTCCTGTTGAATTTCCTGCTCTTTCAACTTACCTGCGGCAATATACACCCCTAATTGTTTATATTCGTCTTGCACGCCTTCAAACATTTTATCTAAGGTATTTACACGGGCCTTTAAGCCATTTTGCGAAGTTTCAATCTCTTTAACCAAAGCATCAATTTGCTCTTTGGTGGTATTAAAGTGCTGATCAAAACTTTGCTTGGCACCTTTAAATTTACTCAGTAAACCACCAAAAAATCCTGAGCTTTTAGATTTATTTAAAATGCTCGTGGTATTCAATTGCTGTGCGACTTGTACCACCTGATTGAGCTTTTGACCTGTCGCATCTAGATCTTTATTTTGCACCAAATTTAATAATTCATCGGTATAGGTCGACGTCTTGGTGGCAATGTTTTTACCATATTCAGCAACACTATTATGACTTAAATCTGCCAATTCCTTACGTGCAGCTTCGACTTCGTGAAAATCCGAAGTTTGTAAGCCAATTTCCTGCAAATTGAGTTGCTGAAACTTTTCTTCAGTCAATTCTTTGCTTACTTCAACGGGTAAATTTTTGGCATCTAAATCGGTCATAACTCACCTTATATTTCTAAGACTTAGAGGAATTCTCTAATGATTTTTTTAAAGTTTTAATCAAATTTTCACGGCTATTATCAAGCTTTTCCAATGAACTTGTCGAGTTACTTTGAAGACTTTGTTTCACATGATATTGCCATGCTGGAATCAACACCTGCTGAGCTTCCTTATATCGATCTAATAATCCAAAAGAAAGCTGCTGAGAAAGCTGCATTTGCGTAATTGCAATATCATTACTGGCTTGTAAGGTTTGCAAAGTATTCACCTTTTTGGATAAGCGCTCTGCAAAGTTGTCAAGCGGATGCTGATTTTTCACAAACTGTGGGTATTCCACCAAAAACTCTTCAGCCGCGACGATATAACGCGCCATTTGCTCACGTAAACCCTGCAATTGATTAAAACGTGCTTGAGACTTTTGAATTTCTAACTGTAACTTTTGGCTCAGATGATTTGCCCGATCAAGTAATTGATCTAGATTTTTATAATATTCAACTTGTCCTGAACCATACTCCAAATCAATGCCTAACCATTTTTGCAGGGCATTAAATTTGCGTGTTTTTAAATATTTTTTTGAATTGGCTAAGGCTTGAATCAACTGCTCAATGGTTTGACTAAGTTGTTTCGTCAACTGAGGGTCAACACCATCTAGCAGCACCGACTGTGCTTGAATTAATTGATCTGCATAATGATTTAGACGATATTGATCGGTCAGTAATGGCACAAGGTCATTCCGCTTAATCGAAAGCACTTCCGCCCGATCTACCGTAATATCCTTTAACGGCACCAATACATCAATTTGTGACATAGCCAATTAAACTCAATAAAATCATTTTTATACTACAAGTTTTGCCATAAAAGTCTTGTAGTATTTTGCAAAAAATACATCTATTTCATCAGTCAAATTTCGTCATTAAATTCAACCGTCGCATATAGATCCTCCTAAGCAGCCATACGGCATCATTTCAATGGATATGATGACCTACACAGATGAATTCAAGCTTAAGACACCCAAAGATTCAATCTAGATTTAAATTAAACAACTGACTCTACATGAATTATTATCAAAATTATCGTAAAATTTAATTCATATACCTTAGAACCAAATATTAGATCAATAATTTTAGAGGCTTAAATGGAACGTTTTTTCCATAACACAATGTATGCAGCACGTTGGATTCTGGCTCCCGTGTACTTTGGTTTATCCTTTGCACTATTACTGCTCGCGATTAAATTTTTCCAAGAAGTCATTCATGTCCTTCCGCATATTTTAGAATATTCAGAAGCTGACCTGATTTTAGTCATCCTCTCTTTGGTAGATATGACTATGGTGGGCGGACTGATTGTAATGGTGATGTTTTCAGGCTATGAAAACTTTGTTTCCCAACTGAAAATAAATGAATCGACCAATCGCTTGAACTGGCTCGGCACCATGGATGCCAATTCATTAAAACTCAAAGTTGCAGCATCAATCGTGGCAATTTCTTCGATTCATTTATTGCGTATTTTTATGGATGCGAAAAACATCCCCAATGACAAAATCATGTGGTACATCATCATGCATTTAACCTTTGTTTTTTCTGCTTTTATGATGGGTTATTTGGATAAAATCAGTAAGCACTAATCTAAGTAAGGCCAATGAAGCCATTTGCGATCATGGCTTCTCGTCAAATTTTAAATCTAGTTATTCATCAAGTTCACTCATTTGCCTTAAACGCTCAAGATCCAAAATCGCGATTTGTCCATAATTCCACGCGATCACTTGTGTTTGGACAAATTGCTGTAAATGTTTATTCAACGTTTGCCGTGAAATATTAAATGACTCTGCAAATTCCTGCTGACTGAGTCTCAAAGGAATTTCCTGCCGACATCCATATTGTTCATAGAGTCGAATCAAATGTCTTGCGATGCGCTGCTCTAGCGTTGCCGTTCTCAAATAACGATTATGCTCAAACATCAAATACATACGTCGACTGAGAGATTGCACGACATTCCAAAGCGCCTATGGATCACGCTGTAAAACCGCTAAAAACGTTGTTCCAGAAATGATTGCCACCTCGACATGTGTCGCAGCAAAATAATCATAATTCAAAGGCTTTTGTTGTAAGACTGCGACAAAATTAAATACCGACTGGCGACGGATATAGTCATTTACAATCAATTCACCATTATTTTGCAACCAACCAATTTGTAGCGTACCTGAAAGCAAAATATTAATATCTTGCACGATTTGTTGTTGTTTTAAGATGTGCTGCTGTGCATGAAAACGTGAATATTTCACCTGTTGTACAAGCTGTTCTAAAGTCTGATCGCTAAAGCCCTGAAAGATGTCTTCATTACGCAAAATTTGCAACAAATGCTGTTGGGCTGTGTTCTTTTGATCGCTCACGTCTATAAAAAAATGCCTAAGATCTCATCGATCTTAGGCAAGTGCTGAAAAATGTAAAACCATTGTTTTTCGCATTATTTATCTATTTTTGTGCTGTTTTAAATGACGCTCTAATACTTAAGATGCTTTCTCATAAATACGGCCTGCTTCTGAACGCAAGTTTGAAATGTCGGTGTTTTGTATATTCTTCAACACAGTACTCGGCTGACCATTTACATCGACAGGTACATCACCCTCAATGGTGACACGTGAGGCGATACGTAACTCATCACCATAGTCATTGATGGCACGATGCTGCGTTGCACGATTGTCCCAAATGGCAACATCACCAACCGCCCAGCGCCAACGCACAATATTTTCCCATTGCACGATTTGCTCTTGAAACAGTTCAAATAATCGTCGTGACTGTGCCGGACTGTATCCACTGAAGCGTTTAAAGAAGTGACCCAACACCAAACTTTTTTCACCTGTTTCAGGATGTACACGCACCAAAGGATGCTCAGTTTCCACTTCTACTGCAGTACGGAATAAATGGCGACCTTCTTCATTGTACTGACCTTTCGGCGCCGCATAGTCATAACTATTACTATGCACCGCGCGTAATTGTTCCGCCAGTTTTTGCAGCTCCGGACTTAAATCTTCATAAGCCGTCACGGTATTGGCCCAAACTGTATCGCCACCATGTTCAGGTGCAACTACATTTCTTAAAATTGTGGCTTTGGGATAATTGGGTAAAAATGTAATATCGGTATGCCATGAATCTGCGCGCCCACCACGTGAGTCAATTGACAACGTATGTGCTGTACCATCTTTGAGTGGCACACTTGGGTGATTCAACGGATTTCCTAAAAGTCGTGCAAAGGCTTCTTGTTCTAAATCGGTGAGATCTTGCTGCCCACGCACAAATACAACTTTATATTTTAATAGTGCATGATTAAATTCATCGACCACGCTTTTGTCTAAACTTCCAGACAACTGAATGCCAGAAATTTCGGCACCAATACGACCGGTTACAGGTTTTACTTCAATATGCTGATATTGATAGTCTGGATTGTAATGATTCGATTCTAATTGTGTCATAGGGCTCTACCTTATTCTTCAAATTATTAAGCAACGATGGTGTTGTTGAAATAAAGTGTGCCGACTTCGTGCCCATGACTCTGTCAATTATTTGACAGTTTTCCCAAGTTAAACTGCTATGGTTGTAATGAAATCTGCTTAACAACTTTTGCCCATTTCATATCTAAAAATGCAATAAAGAAAAAATAAAAAAGCCATCGGTATCGATGGCTTTGTGTACGGATTATATCTGTATATCACAGTGGAATTATAGATAATTCCCTTCACGCTCAGGTTGATAGAGCACTTTAATGATTTTGACTTTCATGGTGTGACCATCAGGCTGCGGCCATTCTATTTCCTGCCCTTCAGCCAAACCTAAAATGGCAGCGCCCACTGGAGCCAAAACATTGACTTGACCTTTATCGCCACGAAAATCATGTGGATAGACCAGTGTAATTTCGGTTGCTTCTGTCGCAGGTGCAATGTTAATGAGAACTTTGGCATTCATACTCACCACATTGGCAGGGACATCTTGTGGAGCAACCACTTCAGCGCGCGCCATCTCATCTTCCAAATGCTCCATCGTCGGCGTCAACTTAGACTGATGCTCCAACATAGTTTCTAAGCGATGTAAATCTTGTTCTGAAAGAATAATATTGGGTTTTTTCATATAAAGTTCCTTTGCGACCTTGCCAACAGATCTATAGCGATGGGCAAATTTTTTGTTATCTCTTATTCCGTTATATCAGAAATATAAATGTTTAGATAACTTTTGAATTTTTCTGATGACATAAAAAAAAGCCCCCTTGAGGGGGCTTTCTCAAGTCAGACTTATTTTGCGTAAACTGGGAATTTAGCGCAAACAGCAGCAACTTTTTCTTTCACTGCAGCAATCACAGCTTCGTCACCTTTGCTGTCTAGAACGTCAGCGATCCAGCCTGCAAGGTCACGTACTTCAGCTTCACCAAAACCACGTGTTGTTACAGCAGGAGTACCGATACGGATACCAGAAGTCACGAATGGAGAACGTGGATCGTTTGGTACTGAGTTTTTGTTCACAGTAATGTGAGCAGCACCTAACCAAGCATCGGCATCTTTACCGGTAATGTCTTGTTTAATTAAAGATAATAAGAACAAATGGTTCTTAGTACCGCCAGAAACAACATCATAACCACGTTCGATTAGAACTTCAGCCATTGCTTGCGCATTCTTAACAACTTGTTGTTGGTAAGCTTTATATTCAGGCGCCATTGCTTCTTTGAAGCAGATCGCTTTAGCCGCTACAGCGTGAACTAAAGGACCACCTTGGTTACCTGGGAATACAGCTGATTGTAATTTTTTCTCGATTTCTTCATTTGCTTTCGCAAGAATTAAACCAGAACGTGGACCACGAAGTGTTTTATGTGTAGTCGTTGTAGTTACGTCAGCAATTTGTACTGGGCTTGGGTAAACACCAGCAGCAACAAGACCAGCTACGTGAGCCATATCTACGAATAAGTAAGCACCAACTTTGTCCGCGATATCTCGAAAACGTTGCCAATCAACAACTTGGCTATACGCAGAGAAACCAGCCACGATCATTTTTGGCTTGTGTTCTTCAGCTAAACGTTCAACTTCTTCATAGTCGATTTCGCCAGTTTCTGGGTTCAAACCGTATTGAATTGCGTTGTAAGTTTTACCAGAGAAGCTAACTTTAGCACCGTGAGTCAAGTGACCACCGTGAGCCAAGCTCATACCTAAAACTGTATCGCCTGGGTTAAGAAGCGCAAGGTAAACTGCAGAGTTTGCTTGTGAACCAGCGTGTGGTTGAACGTTTGCATAATCAGCACCAAACAATTCTTTAGCACGGTCAATGGCCAATTGTTCGATCACGTCTACATACTCGCAACCGCCGTAGTAGCGTTTGCCAGGGTAGCCTTCTGCATATTTGTTAGTAAGTTTTGAACCTTGAGCTTCCATTACTGCAGGTGAACAGTAGTTTTCTGAAGCGATTAACTCAATGTGCGCTTCTTGGCGAGCATCTTCATTCGAGATCGCTTGAGCTAATTCAGGGTCAAATTGAGCAATAGAGGTGTTGGCAAACATTAGCGAGGTCCTATTAAATTAGGGCTTTTAAGCCGTGCTAAGATTGGCGCGTATTATAACAGAAAGTTTGTCTTTTCCACAGTTTGATATTTATTTAATTCCAAGTGATTATTATTCATTTTAATTACTAATCTTTAGTGAATAAATGAATAATTACAGGAATTGGGGCTGATGGAAATAGACAATAAATTTACCGATTTACCGCATCATTCAATTTCCGCTCCAGCAGACATTCGATATTTTGAGATCCAAGAAAATTGGGATTTTTATCTTGATGAAATCGATGGAATACCCTCCAGCTATTTTTTGAATTTGGCTTTAGCTCAAAATGCTCCAATTCAGCCGCTTTCAAATTTGATTTGGGTTGCATTACAAATGAATCACCCTCGAGAAGATGGACTATCTTCCAGAGAGGAATATGATCTTTTATTAGAATTAGAAGATACCTTGATTTCAGCCATGACTAAAAACAAGTTAACTGTATATGTGGGCCGTGTAACGCGTGATACAAAAAGGCTGTTTTTCTTCTACGCTGCACCACATATTAATGCAGAGCAATCAATTCAGTCTGCCATGCAGGCATTCCCTGACTACCATTATAGTTTTGGTAAAAAAAGCGATAGAGATTGGAACATATATTTTAGAAACCTTTATCCAAATGAAGTGAATTTACAAATGATGTCCAATAGTAAAGTCCTTGAAAGTCTGCGAAACAATGGAGACAGTCTTGAAATTGCACGTCCAATAGATCATTGGATTTACTTTAAATCACTGAATGAACAGAGTAATTTCATTAAGAAAGTCGAAGACCTTGGCTTTGCTGTAGTTGAGAAAACGACGGTAGAAGAAAATGAAAACTATCCTTATAAACTGATCATTTCGAGAAAAGATCATGTAGATCAATTATCTATTGATCAATGCACATTGGTGCTTTTTGAATTAGCAAAACAGGAAAATGCGCAATATGATGGCTGGGAAACACAAGTCATTCGAAACTGAGGTCTTAAAAATAAAGCCTAATCAGATCAATTAGGCTTTATTTGCATGTTTAATTCGCTGGCATTAGAGATTTTACATCTAAGACAATTTCATCCCAATTCGCGGTATAAACTGTCGCATGATCCCATTTTGGTGTGATGGCATCGTCTGTATCCGTCACATAATTAATTTTAGTTCCTTTACTTGTGGCGAGCTGTATCAACACATCCGTTGCCGCTTTTGGAACTGTTGAGTCATTACTGCCTTGATAAATGAAAATTGGTGTACTCAATTTTTTGAGTAGCGGTTGAGAGTCTTGCTCTAAGAATTGTTTAACCACTTTAATATTGGTCATAAAATTAGCTTGCGTTCGAGGGTAGCCATCTAATTTTCCATTCTTTTGTACATAAGCCCCCATTGCCCCACCTAAAGTTTGCCCTAAAACGTCATAACATACACTTTCAGCTTGAGCAGCGAGTTGGTCAGTTGGCGGGACAAACACTTCACTATATTGTAAGGTTGGTGTTGAGTTTCTTAAACCTGCTGTAATTAGCGATGTAAAGGTATCAAGCGGTGCAAGAATATTAATTTTCTTAATCGGATCGTCTTCAGCTGCGGCTTTTTGTTCACCTCCACTGAGAATTAGAGCTAAGTTAGAAGCTGGCGCTACAGCCACTGCCCCCTTATAGCTTAACTGTGCACGTGAAGCATATTGAGCAGCTCCCAATGCTGCTTGCCCACCCTGTGAATGTCCTACAACTGACCATCGTTTTTCTGTGGTGTTTCCTAAGTTTTTACTCGCAGCAACCACTGCATCGGTAATGGAATATGCTTCACTTTTTAAATTTAAGAATGGATGCAACTCTTTACCACTCGGTTCACCCAAACCTTCATAATCAGGTGCAACTACTGCATAACCTGCTGCTAAAAGTTTTGCAATAAAATATTCATTACCCTTTAAGCCTTGTTGGCTTGGAGCACATTCATCAGCAACACCTGTAGTGCCATGCGCCCATGCGACAATAGGCCAACCTCCAGTGGGTTTGGTGCCTTTAGGCGTAAAGAGTAACGCTGTTGCTTGAGTTTCTGCACCATTCACGCCAAGCATTTTATAAGTCATCAATGTTTTATTGGCACTCACCGTATCCAAAACGGTATTAGCATTGGTATTAGCATCAATATAGACCTGTGTTTTTACAACAGGCGCAGCTATATTATTTTTTGGAATCCCATCATCGATAATAAATGACGAATCACCGTCGCTTCCTCCTCCACACGCGACCAAAAAGAGTGTGCTACTAACCAATACCGTTAACTTAAGTCGGTTCATCATCCCTTGTTCCTTCTATTTGTTGTTTTAAAGTCATTCCTAATGATTAATCGTATGGAATTTCAATACGTTCAAGCGATTTCAACGCCATTGATCATCCTATTCATTTATGAAGAATCACACCAACATAATAATACCCTGATTTAATTTATAATTTAATTTTTTAGATTAGATTTTTTAACAAAATAGATTTATGGACTATGCATGTAGCACATATTGATTTTCTCTATTTTAGATTTTGTCTTAGGCTATTTTGTCCGCGGTTCAAAAGTGAAAAACTCAAACTGCAAAAGTCACTTATAAACGTATGACTGCAGCAAGTACCTATCAGCAAAAATGACTACTCAAAATTCATCATCATTCAGACAATGGACGTATTCGAGAGCTGAATCAACTTAGTGCAAATCAAAGCTTTTTTCAAAGATTGTTAAAACAGATGTTTAATTGCTATGAGATCACATTCCAATAATAGCGTTTTATCATTTTAGATTATGATCATATGTTATGTGCCATTTTTGAATATCGTGATAGACAAAAGCCTTTAAAATGAGTCGATTTAGAAGATAATTAGCTTTACCGCTATAAAGGTTTTATTTCTGCAGACGCGATAAAAGCAGATTATTAATACATTACGCTGCCATCTTCATAATATTCCTACAAATAATCACAGCATTGGTTTGTCAGTGTGGATGTGATCATGTACATTCATAAACATTATTCAACATGCTGGAACTGGACATGCAAGCCATCATTCTCGACACAGAAACCCATACACTAAATGGACAACCCATCGAGATTGCCTATGCTCCAATTCAGGTGGCAGATGCTAAAATTACTTTAGATAAATCTAAAATTTTTGATCAACTTTATCGTTGTGATGAAGCGATTTCTTTTGCAGCAATGGCTGTACATCATATTTTAGAATCAGATCTTGAAGGTCAGCCCCACTACAGCAGTTTTGAGCTTCCAACTGAGACGACATACATCATTGGGCATAATATTGACTATGATATTCGCGCGCTCGAAAAATGTGGCGTAGATGGTTCAAAAATTAAAGCCATTTGTACCCTTGCCCTTGCTCGTCGAGTTTGGCCTGATGCAGAAGCACATAATATTTCTGCCTTGATTTATATGATCACCAAAGGCAGTGAAAAAGCCCGTGAAATGATCCGTAAAGCTCACCGCGCAGATATGGATATTATTTTAACTGCCAATATTTTGATGCATATCGTCCATCACTTAAAAATTAACAGCATCGAAGAATTATTTGAAGCTTCGGAAGATGCACGCATTCCACGCAGTATTAATTTTGGTAAACACCGTGGTACTGCAATTGCTGAATTACCTGCGGACTATGTGCAATGGCTATTACGTCAAGATGACTTAGACCCGTACCTACGTAAAGCTTTAGAAAATTCTGCTGTCATTACTTTATAAATCATTGATTATTTAATATTTTCTTAATATTACTGTCATTATTACTGCATAGGATTGCCTTAATTCTTTTGAGCTATGGAATTAAGGCATGTTCAACTATCAAAAAACTGAGCTGGGTTTTCAAACATTAAAAGACCGACAGCTCGCATTAAATGCAAGACAACGTCGTCTGCTACTCTTAATTGGTACTGATGACTTTAACCAAATGCCTGTGCATTATCAGCAGCGCATTGCTGAAGTGACATTGCTTGAGCAACTAATGGAACTTGGGCTGATTCAGCCAATTACAGCACATGATCATCTACGCCTTCAAAGCTCAGATTTTTCTGCTTTTAATACTCCTAAAAAAGCGCCTAGCAATACGTCCGATCTCAATACCTTTAGCCTTGCATCCGATTTCACAGCGCAAGAACATGTGACTTTTAATGAACTTTCAATGCCTACAATGGAAGTTCCTCAGACTCAGACTCAGCACGCACTGACGAACAACCTACCAATGGAGGCGATGGGCTCTACACCCCATCAACTCCCACAAGCCACACCTGAAACTACGACAACGAACGACCCTGTATTACCGGAAAAAACCGTTGATTTCATCGAGCATGATTTTGATGAGTTACAGAGTTTTATGTGCAGTTACTTACAGCGCTATTGTGGGCTTATGGCAAAAAAATTAATTCTTAATATTCAACAGGCCACGGATATTGCAGACTTAAAAGCCTGTCAAATGCAATGGATCACCTGTCTAAATGAATCCAATATTCAACCTAAACTCTTACAACATGCATTACAGCAAATTAATTACAGTCTAAAAAATCTGCAACAACTGGTTTGACTTAGAGACTTTTCCTCACTTCTCATTCAAAAAACAACTTAATGAGGTGAGTTATTTTTCAAACATATCAATATAAGAAATTGAATTATATTAACTTTATTGATTTACTTATTTCTTTTATGGTTTTAACTGCTGTTTTATACGACCTTCCCCTAATGTCAATCAACAGTAAAAAATCGCAAGAATAAAACCGACCTCCTAGCGTTTGAGCATGTCAATGTCACAACAGTTTTGTTTAGAATTTGATTCTTTCGATAATCCTATGCAACTCAGCAAAATTGGCAATTGGGTATTTACCTTCTTAACCTCACAAGACGAATTGCCTAATGTTCAATTGGCCATTACCTATGTCATGCCACGAAAAATTAGTGATGAATTACAGCCTAGACGTGTGGTCATTCAAAATACAGCCATTGAAACAATTTGGCGTATAGAACAAGTTGAATGCTTCAACAGCCAAACGAACCAAGAACTCACCTTTACAGCAGCGGAACCTCAAGCTCAAATGGTTTTAAACACTATCATTGAAGAATTTGCTCGCTATGATGTCCCGCTTGTATTCAAGCCTCTTTAATTTAAAGCGACTTTCAACTTATTTTGCATAAAGACTCAAGCTGTCTCAATGATTTAACCAAAGTTACCTAGACAGACATTAAATGAAAAATAATCCATACAGATTAATATTGCTCAATTCGTATACACTATTCCTGCTCAATAATTTTTGACCACGGATAATAAAAATGAACTTAGCCAATTATTCTAATGATCAGGCACTCATCCTTTTCAACCTATATAGCAGCCTAGAACAATGTCTAGATGCGATTGGACATTTGCACCTTGGACCAAAACTGGTGCTGACCGACCATGATGTATCAAAAGATCATATGATCGTACAACGTTTTCAAGCTGGTGTTTTAACTCAAGAAATCCAAGTACGTAAACAAGACGTTGAACTGTCTTCTAGCAACCCGATGACACGCTATCAGTTACTGTCTTATATTTTGAATCAATTTAAAGCAGATCAAATAGCTTAAAGTTCTATCTCTAAAAAAAAACTCACCATTAAGGTGAGTTTTTTATTCATTCAATTTAAGCTTCTAAAAGCTTGTAAATACTGTCCGATTTTTGACTTTCAAAAAGTAATTCGATACTGGGTAGGATGATTTCACCTGCAATAATGATATGTTCAATGCGATGAAACAGCGCTCTTGAATCTTCTTCTGAAGGATTACGCACCAAAGCTTGTGCTTCATAAACCTGACTAAATTGGTCCTTCACTTTAATATCGATCATCTGTGTCATAGTGACGTCTCTACTTGTTTTAATAATTGAATTGTTTATATCACACCTTTACGCAACAACCTGCTTTGTAAATGTTAGATTTCATGGCAATGTAAACTTATTTTACTTTAGTAAATATATATCAATAACATAGATTGACTATTTAATTATTGTTTGACAAAAACAATATATTTTCACATTTTGAAAGACATTAAAAAGCCCGCATTGCTGCGGGCTCTATGTTGGAAGGCTAGTGCTGATTTCTTGTCTGTAATATTCAAAAACATCTTAAATATTACTAAACTCAACGAGCTGTCATTGATCCGTCCAACCTATTAGTAGCGTCTTGCTTATGACCTACTGTGATTTAAATATAGCACTTTTTTATCCCTTGCCAAGGGGTCGTGACACTTCTAAACATTTGATCAAATAAAATACAATTGATATTTTTTCAAAATAAGCGATCATAGCTCTGCCCACTGATTGGGAGTGTTGTGAATAACTCAGCCATTAAATAAAATTCAATAATATCAATAAACCATTATTCTTTTTTCTTACTTTCAATTCAGCCTGTAAATACGCTGACATCAATACTTGACTTAATGCTATGCCTGAAATTCATTTCTGACATTATTAAAAACACTGGTATGTAATGACTACCATCTCCAATTTAAATCTAAGATAAAAAAAGCCCCTGTATCACTACAGGGGCTTTTTTGAATTTGGCGGAAGCGGTGAGATTCGAACTCACGGAGGACTCGCGCCCTCGTCGGTTTTCAAGACCGGTGCATTAAACCGCTCTGCCACGCTTCCATGTGCGCCATAATACGGAGGTTTTATTCATCTGACAAGTAAAAATTACAACTAAACCTTTCAAATGAATATTGTTTCGCCAAATCCTTAAAGTTTAGCCGCGAGCTCCGCACCTTCACGTATTGCGCGTTTCGCATCTAACTCTGCTGCTAGTTTTGCACCACCAATAATATGGTAATTGGCAAGGGTTTTTTCACCCTGTTCTGGCATCAAATGCTTTACCGATTCCTGACCTGCACAAACGACAATCGTATCTACACGTAATAATTGATCATGCCCTTCATATTCAACCCAAAGACCTTCATCAGTAATGGCTTTGTATTGAACACCACGCAGCATACGAACCGCATTTTTCTTTAATTGTGCACGATGTACCCAGCCTGATGTTTTACCTAACCCAGCACCAATTGCAGTTGTTTTACGTTGTAATAAGTAGATTTCACGAACAGGAGGTTCGAGCTCAGCAGCCTGCATACCACCTTCTGTTATGTAGTTTGGATTTGGATCAACACCCCACTCCCGCTGCCAATCCGCTAAAGGCATTGGTTGTGGCTGATGTGGTGGTTTGAGTAAAAATTCAGATACATCAAAGCCAATGCCGCCTGCACCAATCACAGCAACTTTATTGCCCACAGCTGCGCCTTTCAGCACTTCTGCATAAGACAAGACATTCGGTGCATCACTACCTTCAATTTTTAAGCTGCGAGGAACCACACCTGTTGCAATAACAACTTCCTCAAACCCTTCACGTTCAAGCTGTTCACGGTTTACACGCGTATTTAAACGCAGATCGACACCCGTTTTTTCGATTTGAACTTTAAAGTAGCGAATCGTTTCGTGAAATTCTTCTTTGCCGGGAACGACTTTCGCCAAATTAAATTGACCACCTACCTCTGCACCAGCTTCAAACAAAGTCACCTCATGGCCTCGATTTGCTGCAACCGTTGCAGCAGACATCCCTGCCACGCCACCACCGACGACTGCAATGCGCTTCGGTTTTTTGGTCTTTAAATAAACCAATTCAGTTTCATATGCCGCTCGTGGGTTGACCAAACACGTCGCACGCTGATTTTTAAAAGTATGATCTAAACAGGCTTGGTTACAGGCAATACAGGTATTAATTTCATCGACACGATTGGTCGCCGTTTTATTTACCCAAAATGGATCTGCCAAGAATGGACGCGCCATTTGCACCATATCTGCCTTGCCTGAAGCTAAAATTTCTTCAGCTGTATCTGGCATATTGATACGGTTGGACGCAATGACAGGGATCGCAACATGTTTTTTGACTTCAGCGGTATAGTCCACAAACGCTGCGCGAGGCACTGAGGTCACAATTGTCGGAATACGTGCTTCATGCCAACCAATCCCCGTGTTCAACAACGTTACACCTGCTGCTTCCAACGCTTTGGCAACAGTAATGACTTCTGCCATGGTGTTCCCATCATGAACCAAATCAAGCAATGACAAACGGAAGCAGATAATAAATTTCTCACCCACTTCAGCACGTATTGATTTCACAATATCAACCGCAAGGCGCATACGATTTTCAATTTCACCGCCCCAACGGTCTGTCCGTTGGTTGACATGACGGCTTAAAAACTGATTCAGCAAGTAGCCTTCTGACCCCATAATTTCAACACCATCATAGCCGGCCTTATGTGCAAGGCTTGCAGTTTTGACATAATCATCAATGGTTGAAAGAATTTGTTTGTCCGTTAATTGACGTGGTTTAAACGGTGAAATCGGAGATTTAATCGGACTTGCTGACACTGCAAAAGGCTGATAGCCATAACGCCCAGCATGCAAGATTTGCATTAAAATTTTGGCACCATGCTTATGTACGGCATGCGTCACCAAGCGATGCGGAGCGATATCACCTAAAGTATTCATGGTACCGCCAGCAGGTAACAGCCAACCTTGACGGTTTGGCGAAATACCGCCTGTAATAATCAGGCCAACACCACCTTTCGCACGCTCACCAAAATAAGCTGCCAATTTAGGATAGTTATAAAAACGATCTTCCAGCCCACTATGCATGGACCCCATTACGACACGGTTTTTAATCGTGGTAAAACCCAAATGTAAAGGCTTTAAAATATTTGCATAGCTAGTCGTTGTCATGCTGAATCCTTATTTTGGCTTTGCAACTTGTTGCATAACACTTTAGCGGTTTTTTTATATTTTGGGATGACAATTTAGAAAATATTCTTCGTTTTTATGGTCAATACCGTGTGACGCATAAATTATTCACTCATAAAAAAGCCGTGATATATCACATCACGGCGTGTTGTTTTATAAAGCATTATTTCCAATGTTTCAGCTTACTGGTTTGTCCAATCCCGACATTAAAGCTATTGGTTGGATCCAGTTTTTGATAATGATTTTTTAATGCAGGCTTGGCCACATACAAATGCCCAACATTGTGTTCCGCAGGATATTCAGCGCCACGATCATCGAGTAAATGCCACATTGCATGTTCCATTGCCAAAGGGTCTACGCCTTTTTTCACAATATAATCTTGATGAAAAACATGACAGAGAAAATGTCCATAATAGAGTTTATGGATAATTTGCTCATTCATGGCTTTCGGCAAAGTTTCCACCCATTCACGATCATTGCGACGTAATGCAATATCCAATGCAACAATGTCTTCCACTTCTGAACGATGCGTATCACGATATCGAATGGCAGCACCAGCCACCGCAAAACGATGTAAAAATGCCTTACGACCTTCTTCATCCGTACATTTAAAATAATTGCCTGAGGTTTTGTCTAAAAAATACGTTTTCAAATACTGATCAACTTGATCAACATCCTGATTTTCAATACGAATCATCAAATGATGTTCATATAAATCACGAAATTCATTCATGCGTTTTGGCAGATGATTCGGCATAAATTTAGTGACGAGTTGTAAAACCTTATCCGAAAAACCTTGCAAACCCAGTTTTTCTAAATAGCCATCGACTTTATCTTTCATGGCAAAAGCAGCAGGAACTTTTGCGGTGCCAAATTTTTCGATAAATACAAAAGAATCTTTGCCATACTCAGCCCCAATATCGTATGCCACGCGATGAATGTACTCACCTGCAATCGGGAGGCGTGCAAGATCTTTTAATAGAAAACGACGAATTTCTGTTAAATCATCTTGTGAATTGGTCCCTACATAAAACACCTGACTAGGGATTTTTTCAAAGGTATCTAAACGTACTGCAAAGACGCAGACCTTACCTGCTGAACCCGATGCTTCAAATAAACGACTCGGATCTGCATTAAAGCGTGCAGGCGTATTTTCATCGACTTGTTTAACGTCATGTGAATAGCGCTGATCAGAGGCACAGCAACTTGAATTATTCACAATGTCATTGATTTGATAATTTTTATTTTCCAACGCTGTGAGGATTTCTTCAGGCGTATTGCCAAGATTGATACCTAAATGATTGACCAACTCTAAGTCACCTGACTCATTCACTCGTGCATACAGTGCAAGCTCTGTATAGGCAGGACCGCGGCGCACCAAAGCACCACCTGAGTTATTACAGATGCCACCCAAAACCGATGCCCCAATACAAGAAGAACCAATCACCGAATGAGGTTCGCGATTAAATGGCAGCAAATCTTTTTCAAGTTTGTCTAATGTCGCACCCGGTAGACAAATCACTTGCTTGCCTTCATTAATCACTTGGATGCCAACCAAACGACGTGTACTTATCAGCACCACAGGACGGTCATAGTCATCACCAAACGGCGTTGAACCACCTGTCAGACCTGTATTGGCGGCTTGCATAATCACAATACAATTTGCATCCACAGCCGCTTGCAGCACTTGCCATTGCTCAAGCAAAGAGCCCGGTGTAACCACAGCCAATACTTTTCCTGCACCGTAACGGCGACCTTGGCGGTATAAACGTGTGTCTTTATCTTCAGTTAAAACGTGTTGCTTACCGACGATGTTGATGAGGTTTTGAATGGTTTGTAATGATTGAGTTTGCATGCTCGTAGAATTTTCCATTTTCAATATTTTCTCTCCTTGATAAAGAGGAATAGCATTGTTATGCAATGAAAAAATATTGATTTAAATAATTTTAAACAACGTAGGTTTATTTGCACATATCAAAAGTTTTTAGTCATTGTTATTAAAATCTATAATGAATATCCCTTCTCCCTTTGGAATGAGTAGCAACGCTACGCAAGAGGGTTAGGAGAATTATTCAATAAACACCTCTCCCTAACCCTCTCCTGCAAAGAGAGGGAACTTTCATTGCTAATTTTTTTGATGACGAATAACTTTCCCAAGAGATCGATTCAAAAAATCACCCAGCCAACTCTTTCTCTAACTTCACCAAACAATCAGATGTAATATCCGCAATGGTTTTTGCACCTGTTAAGGTCATCGCAACACGCATTTCTTTATCAATCAGTTCTAAAAGATTGGAAACACCTTCACCACCTGCTGCACCGAGCGCATAAACAAAGGCGCGACCGAGCATACAGGTATCCGCACCCAAAGCCAGCATACGCACCACATCTAAACCATTTCGAATACCTGAGTCCGCAAGAATTTTAATATCGCCTTTTACGGCATCGGCAATTGGTGGCAATGCACGCGCTGAAGATAAAACCCCATCGAGCTGACGGCCACCATGGTTTGACACCACGATGCCATCTGCACCAAAACGCACAGCATCTTTGGCATCTTCAGGGTCAAGTATGCCTTTAATAACCATCGGTCCATCCCAAAATTCACGAATCCACTCAAGATCTTTCCATGAAATTGATGGGTCAAAGTTATTACCCAACCAGCCGATATAATCTTCTAAACCTGTTGGTTTGCCCAAGTATTTAGAAATATTCCCTAAGTCATGCGGACGACCTAATAAACCCACATTCCATGCCCAGTGTGGATGGAAACACGACTGCATATAACGGCGCATGGCTGCATTTGGCCCGCTCATCCCTGAGTGCGCATCACGGTAACGCGCGCCCGGAACAGGCATATCCACGGTAAACACTAAAGTTGAACAGCCTGCAGCTTTGGCACGTTCTAAGGCATTTTTCATAAAGCCACGGTCACGTAGCACATATAACTGAAACCACATGGGACGCTGAATCGCTGGCGACACCTCTTCAATAGGACATACTGAAACGGTAGACAGCGTAAATGGAATGCCCTTTTTATCTGCGGCTACTGCTGCTTGAACTTCGCCGCGGCGTGCATACATTCCCGTTAAACCCACAGGTGATAAAGCCACAGGCATTGATAAGGTTTCATTAAACAGTTGGGTTTCTAAACTCAGCTGTGACATGTCATTCAGCACACGTTGACGCAACGCTATTTTTGATAAATCTTCTACATTACGCTTTAAGGTATATTCGGCATACGCCCCGCCATCGATGTAATGAAATAAAAATGGCGGTAAACGACGACGTGCCGCTTCACGATAGTCATTGGCAGAAGAAATAATCATGCTTATATCCTGTTTAATCGACTGGCACGCTGACGACGAGCTTCTTCTTCATCAATCATGCGCACCTGTTGTACTACAAACTCAATGTGTCCACAGACTGCTTTACGTGCAGCTTCAGGATCACGACGTTCAATTGCATTCATGACTTGGAAGTGCTGATCATGCAATTGATCAAATCGGTGTGCTTCGCTATAAACTTTTCGACGACCTAAAACGACATTAAATTGCAACAGATCAAATAGACCACGCATCATCTGAATCAACACTAAATTATGTGATGCTTCAGCAATTGCTAAATGAAATTTGGCATCTGCACGCGCTGCTTCATCGTCATTGCCTAAAGCCTGAAAATGATTGATCTGATCATAATAATGTCGGATATGTGCCAAGTCCTCTGCTGTAGCACGTTGTGCCGCATACCATGCAGTACCACCTTCTAAAATAATGCGCGCCTCTTGCACATCAAAACGGTAGGCAGGGTCTTCACTAATCAAACTGCTGATGGGCTGCACAATTTGATAACTCGACCAAGTCGCTGGTAATTGCTTTAAAAACGTCCCCGCACCCACTTTACTGACCAACACGCCCATGCTAGTCAATTGAGAAATCGCCTCGCGTAAAGAGGTGCGTGAGACGCCAAGTTGTTCACACAATTTCCGTTCAGCAGGCAGACGATCTCCAACTTGCATATTGCTTTGTTCAATCAATACACGAAGACTTTGAACAGTTTTATCAGAGACTTTCATCTGCTTTCCTTAACGTTGTTACACAATTCGTGTTATGGAATCATCCAAGGGAACACATAAGCTTGTAGGGTGATTAAAATCCCCATCATGATTGTGAACGTTATACTGTGTTTTACGGTAAAACGGAATAAATCCGACTCTTTACCTACCAACCCGACTGCCGCACATGCAATTGCAATTGACTGTGGTGAAATCATTTTCCCTGTCACACCGCCACTGGTATTAGCAGCAACGAGTAATACTTCTGGCACACCGATTTGTTGTGCAGTAGTCGCCTGCAATGCTGCAAATAGCGCATTGGCTGACGTATCTGAACCCGTGAGGAATACACCAAGCCATCCTAAAAATGGCGAGAAGAAGGTAAAGGCTTGACCTGTATGTGCAAGGGCCAAAGCCAAGGTCGAAGACATACCTGAATAGTTGGCGATAAAAGCAAAAGACAACACCATCCCAATCGAATAAATTGGAATTTTTAATTCATTAATGGTTTCACCAAAGGTCACAATCGCGTCTTTCGGCTTCATTTTTAAGAAAATAATGGTAATGATCGCAGCAATGACAATTGCCGTACCTGTTGCCGAAAACCAATCAAATTTATAGATGGCATCGTAGTCCTTCATTTCAGGTACGACTGGCGGCATCTTTTGAACCAATTGGTGTAAGAATGGCACTTTGATCGAAATAACCAAATCATGTAAAGCACCGTCTTTGGTAAATAAATCCTTAAACGGTTTAATACTCCAGATCGTGACCATCACCGTTAAGATCGCAAATGGCGACCACGCTTTTGCAATTTGACCCAAGCTATATTTTTGCTGTTTTTGTGCAGCCACATCTTCACTCATCGTCGCATCTTGATCTGCAAAGCGGAAAATATGTTTAGGCTGCCAATATTTAAATAAAATCGTTAATGACACTAAAGAGGCAATCGCCGCGGTAATATCGGGTAATTCAGGACCGACAAAGTTCGACGTTAGATACTGTGCAATCGCAAAGCTACTCGCCCCAACCACAACCGCAGGCCAAGTTTCCTTCACACCGCGCCAGCCATCCATAATCGCCATAATCCAAAACAGTACAATCGGCACCATAAATGGCAACTGTCGACCAACCATCTGACTGATTTCCATCGTATCTACACCAGACACTTGTCCAGCAACGATAATTGGAATACCCATCGCACCAAAAGCCACTGGCGCTGTATTTACGATCAGACAAAGACCTGCCGCATATAAAGGTTTAAAGCCTAAACCTACCAATAGTGCTGCGGTAATCGCCACAGGAGCACCAAAGCCCGCAGCACCTTCTAGGAAAGTACCGAAAGCAAAGCCGACTAATAGCATCTGTAAACGTTGATCTTCAGTAATGGAAAGTATCGAAGAACGGATGATGTCAAACTGCCCTGTTTTGACTGAGATTTTATACAGGAACACCGCACCAATAATGATCCATGCGATCGGCCATAAACCATAGAAAAAACCGTAGACCATCGAAGCCAATGCCATAAGCGCAGGCATGTCATAGGCAAATAAAGACACCAACAGTGCCAGTACAACGGTGATCGTACCTGCCACACTGCCTTTTAAACGAAATACAGCAAGCGCCAAGAAAAAAAAGATAATCGGAATGAGCGCAATTAAACTTGATATCCATATATTCCCCATTGGGTCATATATTTGCTGCCATTGAAGCATTGTCATCTCCTTGAAATGCTTACTAAGATTTAATTATTGAGCAATATCAGCATGTGGTCTTTTTATCATTGGTATGACCAATATAAATATTAAACACATAAAAACTCATACTATTGCTGAAATACTCCGCAATTTTTAATTATTTCAACTCAATCATTCAAGCTTTTCTTGTTTTTGGTATGACCAATATAAAATACAAAAACATTATTTTTCCGTTTAAAAACCTCCATATCAACTTTTAAATATCTGTTTTGTATTTATTATTTACAACTAAACTTTATAAAATATACTTTAGTCTAATAACCACGCTTTGTTTGACCTCAGTCTCATTTCAATGAAAAGCATAAAAACCAAATTAACCCAATAATGGTATGACCATTAATTTAAATCAAATAGATTTCTTTATATTTACATCCTATTCCATTCAGAAAACGCATTTTCCGCCCGCAAAAACTGGATGAAGTATTCACCAATAGATTTCAACGATCATTTTTTTCCACCTCATCGCTTGTATCTCATGATTTTTTAGAAAAACCCCGCAGAAAAGTGCTACAATCATGCACATATATGTATTCTTTCAGGCCACCCATTCTCGGTGCCTATATTTATATCGTTAGGATTAACAATGACTGATAATGCAACTATCTTGCAGAATGTCCCAGTTGGCAAAAAAGTTGGTATTGCCTTCTCTGGTGGTCTAGATACTTCAGCTGCGCTTTTGTGGATGAAACAAAAAGGTGCAGAACCTTATGCTTACACAGCAAACTTAGGTCAACCTGATGAAGACGACTACGATGCGATTCCAAAAAAAGCGGAAGCGTATGGCGCAGTTAAAGCTCGCTTAGTTGATTGTCGTTTACAACTTGCATTAGAAGGTATTGCGGCTATTCAATGTGGTGCTTTCCACATTTCAACTGGTGGTATGCCTTACTTCAACACGACTCCTCTTGGTCGTGCAGTTACAGGTACGATGCTTGTAACCGCAATGAAAGAAGATGATGTAAACATCTGGGGTGACGGTTCGACTTATAAAGGTAACGACATTGAACGTTTCTACCGCTATGGTCTATTGACTAACCCATCGCTAAAAATTTACAAACCTTGGTTAGACCAAACTTTCATTGACGAGCTAGGCGGCCGTGCAGAAATGTCACAGTTCCTGATCGACAATGGTTTTGACTACAAAATGTCAAAAGAGAAAGCGTACTCAACTGACTCAAACATGTTAGGTGCGACTCACGAAGCAAAAGATCTTGAATACCTTAATGCGGGTATCAAAATCGTAGACCCAATCATGGGCGTTGCGTTCTGGAAAGATGACGTAGAAGTAAAAGCTGAAGAAGTTTCTGTAACTTTCGAAGAAGGCTTCCCTGTTGCATTAAACGGCAAACGCATCGAAAACCCTGTTGAATTCATTCTTGAAGCCAACCGTATCGGTGGTCGTCACGGTCTAGGTATGTCAGACCAAATCGAAAACCGTATCATTGAAGCAAAATCTCGTGGTATTTACGAAGCTCCGGGTATGGCGCTTCTTCACATCGCTTATGAGCGTCTTGTGACTGGTATTCATAACGAAGACACCATCGAACAATACCGTATTAACGGTCTGCGTTTAGGTCGTCTTCTTTACCAAGGTCGTTGGTTCGATTCTCAATCATTAATGCTTCGTGAAACTGCGCAGCGTTGGGTTGCTAAAGCAATCACTGGTACTGTGACTTTAGAACTTCGTCGTGGTAATGACTACACTATTCTAAACACTGAATCTCCTAACCTCACTTATGAAGCTGAGCGTTTAACTATGGAGAAAGGTGACTCTATGTTTAGCCCTGCTGACCGTATCGGTCAATTGACTATGCGTAACTTGGATATCACAGATACTCGCGCTAAATTAGGTATCTACACAAACTCTGGCTTACTTGCAGTAGGTACAGGTTCTGCAGTGCCTCAATTAAAAGACAAAAACAAATAAGATTTGTTGAGTCATAAAAAACCGCGCATTTTGCGCGGTTTTTTATTGCCGATTTCAGAGAAGTTCTCAATTTTATTAAACATTAAGCCACATGTGCTGAACGAATCGACTGATAGTAAATTTGATTCCGGCCTAATTGTTTCGCACGATACAACGCCTGATCGGCAATATTTAACAGTTCATCCTTCGTCATATTTTCAGCACGATATACCGTAATACCCAAACTAATAGTGACGTGATTTGAAACCTGTGATTTGGCATGTGGAATTTCTAAACGATCGATTGCTTTATAAATATTTGACGCTACCGCATAAGCACCATGCGCATCGGTTTCAGGCAATAAAACCACAAATTCTTCACCACCATATCGCGCTACAAAATCCATATGTCGAATGGCATTTTTAATGGTTTTGGCAATGGTTGAAATTACATCATCGCCTTTTTGATGACCGTAGAAATCGTTATAGTTTTTAAAATGATCAACATCGATAAATAGCACAGCAAGCGAGGTGTTATTACGTCGAGATTGCTCATAAAAGGTATCAAGCATTTCATCAAAAGTACGTCGATTTGAAATCTTGGTTAATTCATCATGCTGACTTAAATGCAAAAGCTCTGTGGTATGAATACGATGGATTTTTTCACTAATATCCGCGCGCAGCATATTCAAAAAAATCATCCTTTCACGCGCACAGAGCATCTTACTGATTGCAAAACCCAATACACAGCTTCCAATCAGTACACGCCCCAACACCATCATATCAAATTTCACTTCTAATGAAAAAAGCATCAACATGGTGACCACAGCAGCCAACAAGCCAGACATCAACATTTGGACCGGTTTCACCCCCGTCAAAATGTAGCTCAAGATGTAAATCATACAAAGGATCATCATGGCCTGATGTTTAAGTGCTTCGGTATACACGGTCATGGTGAGCCAAGACATTGAAATAACTGCCCAAAACACTACAAACATACTAGCATGTGAAAAATAAGGCTTCAGACGGTCGTAACGAGCAAAGGCATATAAAGTCAGAAGACACAGCGCACCATTGAGCTGTCCAAGCAAACAATGAATAAAATCATGCACAAAATGCTGCTGATCAATAATCCAGTAATCTCCGGGAATGATCAGCATGGTGAGCACAAAGTAGATCAACACCCCCATCCAGAAAAAATGACGTATGTTGGTTTGCGCACGATCGAGGTTTAAAGTCCAAAATTGGGTTTCCAGTTTTTTAGGAAACATTTCCCCTACACGACGAGTTTGCCGTGTAATCAGTTCCTCTATTTTTTCTTTATCGTATTGCAACTTTGCAAGGTTATACTTGTATTCCATTTCCAAGCATTTATCTAATTCTTTTAGTCATTTAAAAATACCACAGTTTTATTCTTTATTTATATCTGTTCAGTCATTTGTACAGAAATCTCGTTACCATTTTCACATTATTTGCATTATCATTTGTTTTATTTCCAAGCTTGGAATCGCTGTGAATACGATTACTCTTCTTCAGCCAGATGATTGGCATGCACATTTACGTGACGGTCTAGCCCTAAAGCGTACAGTTCCTGATTTAGCACAACAATTCTCTCGCGCGATTTGTATGCCAAACACCGTACCACCGGTAAAAACCGTTGAAGAAGCAAATGCATACCGTGAACGTATCATAGCACATGTTCCTGAAGGCGTTCACTTTGACCCGCGTATGGTGCTCTATTTCACAGACAACACCCCAGCGAGTGAAGTTAAAAAAATTAAAGAATCTGAGCATGTTAATGCCATCAAACTTTATCCAGCAGGTGCAACCACGAACTCGGACAGTGGTGTCAGCGACATTAGTAAAGTCTATGGTGTGATTGAGCAACTCGAAGAACACCAAGTACCATTACTCTTACATGGTGAAGTGACGCATAACCATGTCGATATTTTTGACCGTGAAAAACGTTTCCTAGATGAAGTGCTATCTCCACTGTTAAAACAGTTCCCTAAATTAAAATTGGTGCTAGAACACATCACTACTAGTGAAGCTGCGCATTTTGTATTAGAACAAGACCGTAATGTCGCTGCGACAATCACACCGCAACATTTATTATTTAACCGTAATGACATGTTGGTGGGTGGCATTAAACCCCATTTCTATTGCTTACCGATTTTAAAACGTCAAACCCATCAGCAAACTTTGCTCGAAGTCGCGACCAGTGCGAACCCTAAATTTTTCTTAGGTACAGACAGTGCGCCGCACTCAAAAAATGCTAAAGAAAATGCATGTGGCTGTGCAGGATGTTATAGTGCACCAACAGCAATTGAGCTATACGCTCAAGCATTTGATCAAGTCGGTAAAATCGACCGTTTAGAAGGTTTTGCAAGCCACTTTGGTGCAGACTTCTACGGACTCCCTCGAAATACCAATACCATTACTTTGGTAAAAGAAGATCAAGTGATCCCTGAAAGTTTAGACTATTTGGATGGCGAAAAAATTATTCCGTTGTATGCGGGTAAGACCATCCAATGGAGAAAAGTGTGACAGATGAAACTCGACCAGTCATTGGTCAACGTTTCCGTGGATTCCTACCTGTTGTTGTCGATGTCGAAACAGCAGGTTTTAATTCACAGACCGATGCCTTACTGGAAATTGCAGCGATTCCTATTGTGTATGATGCAGAAGGTAATTTTGTACCGGGTGAAGCCCACCATGCACATATCAATCCATTTGAAGGTGCCAACCTTGACCGTCGTTCACTGGATTTTATTGGTGTAGATCCATTTAATCCGATGCGTATGGCCATGGCTGAAGATGAAAAATCAGCATTAAAACGTATTTTTAAGTCAGTGAATGAAGTACGTCGTCAACAAAACTGCACTCATGCTGTTTTAGTTGGTCACAATGCCCATTTTGATTTAGGGTTTGTACAGGCAGCTATTGCACGTACAGGGACAAAAAATCAAAATCCTTTCCATAGTTTTTCCGTATTCGATACAGTGACTTTGAGCGCTGTAATGTTTGGACAAACTGTGCTGGCAAAATCATGTATTCAGGCAGGTATTGAGTTTGATGGTAAAGAAGCACACTCTGCACTTTACGATACTCAGAAGACCGCTGAACTGTTCTGCTATATTTTGAATAAACTCGGCCCTCACCTACTTGACACTATGATGGCGGATCAATAAGATACCGCCATCTTCTAAACGTCCCTATCGTCTAGAGGCCTAGGACATCGCCCTTTCACGGCGGTAACCGGGGTTCGAATCCCCGTAGGGACGCCAATTCTTATTCAGACTTTCTCCAAGCTGAATATTCAAGTCTATTGAATACACATCACCATCTCTCCTGATTATTCAAAATTTTCATTGAATTTGTTGTGTATTAAAAAATCACTTATTGCAAATAATTCTCATTTCTATTGATTATTCTTGTAAATTTAATGATAATCGCTATCGTTTTTATCTGCATAATTATTGACAGCCATGCGCTTTGCCTATTCTCCCCTTAATATCGCAATTTTGACTGCTTTAGCATCTCAAACGTATGCAAATGAAAGCCAGATCTCCGAAGAAATCAAAACCAATACGGTGTCGATGACACCTATTGAGGTTGAAGTCAAAGCCAAGCAAGAAGTAGGTAAAACCGTCTACACCAAAGAAGATTTAGAAAAAACGCCGAATAGCTCAAAAAATATCACAGACTTTTTAAAAGTTAATCCAAATGTGCAGTTTAGCCGTGAACAACGTTCTGCAGATTCACAGGCTGAGCTACGACCATCCGAGATTTCTATTAATGGCGCGCAATCTTACCGAAATAAATTTGTAATTAACGGCGTCAATACCACCAATAACCTTGACCCTCTGGCAAGCGGCAACTCCTATTCAGGCAAGCTTGATGGTGGCTCACAAGGGATTGCCCTAAATACCGATTTAATTTGTAAATTAGAATTGATCGATAGTAATGTTTCTGCAGCATACGGCGAATTTACAGGTGGTGTAGTTAATGCTGAAACTTGTGCACCAAATACTGAAATTGGCAAAATCCACGGCTCCGTTACTTACGACTACACGGAAAGTGATTGGTCACGTTATCATTTTACCGATGAAGAAGAAGCTGCAGAGTTTGAAGATCCAACATCATCAAATAATAAAGAATATAAAAAACACGGCCTAAGCCTGAATCTATACAGCAAACTCTCTGAACAATAGGGCATCAATAGTTATGCCTCTAAACGTGAATCCATCGTTCCAGTAATGAGTGGTTTAGAAGATCGCAGTAAAGTCAAAAGCAAGCGTAATAATATCAACTTAGGAACTACCCTTTTTTACACACCTTCGGACACAATCAAAGCGAAGTTTGGCTTTGATTTAGGGGATTTGGACAGTCTAAATTTCGTTGATAAGCGAATAAATTCAAAAAGTATTAGCAATACAGAAACGCTGACATTTTTTGGTGAATTAGAAAGTAAACTCAATAATTCAACATTAAAACAAAATATTAGCTATCAAACGCTAAGCCAAGCACGTGAAAATGATTCAACTACCGGCATTCTTTGGAAGCAAACACCAACTAAAAACTGGAGTTCCAATCCTGGTGAAGGTGCCACAAGTAGTGATATTGAATTACACCAAGATACATTTTCGTATAGTCTAAAAAATGCGTTTGATACCATTCAGATTGGCAACAGCATGCAACAATTAAGCTTTGGTATGGGCTATGACTATTCTAAAGTTGCATGGGAACGGCCTAACGATGCCTATATGTATAATCAGCCTAAGACTTTTACATCTAGTTCAGGCATTAGCTGTACGGCAGGTGATATTCTTTGTGATGAAGCAACGGATGAAAATAACTATCAAGGCCAATATCAAACAAATGGCAAGTATTATCAAAAAGGTAAAGTTAATATTGACCAACAACGTGTGCATACCTTCATTGAAAACACATCGACTTGGGATAATTTTTCAGCGCGTATAGGTTTACGTGCAGATTATGACAGCTTGTCGAAAAATTTAAATATTGCACCTCGTACTGCCTTTAACTATAAACCGCTAAAAAATGATCTTTTGTCCTTCACTACGGGATGGAATCGATATTATGCAAACTATACCTTAGCCACTGAACTGCAAGATCAACTTGCATTTTTGGAATACAATTTAAAACGCACAAAAAATCAAACTGAAGACTATTGGACTCAAACTGGGTTATCAGATTTAATATTAGCTAATTCCAATATTCAACGTGCCAATTTAAAGACCCCTTATGCTGACGAAATTGTGTTTGCCATTAATAGCCAAGTTAAAAACTGGAACCTTGGTCTGAAATGGGTGAATCGCGATAGCAAAGATGAAATCACAAAAAATCGTTTTATTGATCCAACAACCAGCAATACCATCGATCATTTTGAATATAGTAATAGTGGTAAAGCAAAAGCTGACTTTTACACACTCACACTCAGAAATACGCTGCCAGTCGTATATAAAAACTCTCTGCACGGGTTTAACTTTGGCTTTGATTACACTGAATCAGAAAAAAATTATTTAGACTATTCTGAGTCATATAACGTTAACAGTAATACGGCTGCTGAAGATCGTGATATTATCTTTAACGGCAGCCTCATCCAATTTAATGAACGTCCTGTTGAAAATTTCAATCAGCCTTGGACTGCTCGTTTTGGTTGGGACATTGAGTTTTCAAATTTACCATTAAAGATTAGGGTGTGTTGACATTTACAGCCGATAAATTGAGCTAAAGAGGCAACCATATAAATATACAAGCTAAAGCAACAGCGCTTTGATAGTTACGTTTTAGCTTATCGTATCTTGTGGCAATTCCTCT
>NZ_VOZS01000026.1:0-34378 GCF_013419675.1 Acinetobacter sp. YH12069
AAGTAACTTGGACCAGTGTTGATCATTTAGCATTGTTCGAGGCATAGCGAGTGTAAAATTGGGTTTGGCGATTTAATTTTACTATCTCGCTATTTTTTTAATCAACAAATGTCAACAGATCCTAATAACTTCTTAAGCTACAAATCTGAATATAAAGATACGTATAAACTAAAAAACAAAGTTGAGCATGATGGTGTCCTGTTGGAAGCCTATGCTACAGATACGATTAGACCTCGATTTAGTTGGGATATGCGTACCACTTATGATTTCAATTTCGCTAAAGATCTCAAAGCAATATTCGGTTTAACCATTAACAATATTACCAATCGACATAATACCTATACCACCCCAGGTATTAGTGAGTCAACCAACAGACTTAGATCTGAAATTGGGCGACAGTTCATTGCTGATGTCACATTTAAATTTTAAACTTCCCCTATCAAGAGCACCTAAAAACGCTCTTGATTCATTTTCAAATAGAATAAAACATGAAAAAAATAATCTTACTCTTTGGTCTGTGCATAGTATGTCTCGGTATCTTCATCTACATTTTTAGACCCGAAGCCAGCCTACCGACAAATCCTTCAAATACTGTTGAGCACGATGCCAATCAGACAAATCAAACAGCATTGAATGATGACCAAGAATCTTTTATTCCCAAAACCAACGATCGTGACACTCAAATACAAGCGAAAAAAACCAAAAAATTGAGCGAAGAAGCAATACAGTATTATCGAACAGCAACCAAATACGGTTGGGAGTCAATCGTTCGTGATTTTGAAAATGGCACCATTCTAAAAAGTAAAATGTCTCAAGAAGAAAAAGATAAACTTTGTGAAATTGCACTGAGTCTAAGTACTGCCGATCAAACCAAACGCTTATTTAAAGCAAATTGCAAACCGCTGAATGGCCAATCATCTTTTATGATCATTAATGCAAAATTAACAAATGCTGAAGGTGAAATTGATCAAAATGAAATCATTGAAAAATTAAAATTCTATAAATCCGAAAATGTATTACAAACAAAGGTTACGTATAAATTTGGCCCGTATGAAGAAAAAAGCTCTTTGCAATCTAACGCAATTGGTTGGGGACTAGAAGACGTTTCTGATTATTTGCTGAGTATTGGTGTCGATTACACGGGCGTGGATGGTAATTTAATTTTAGACAATATCAAAGGCCGTAACCCTTCTGTGAGTTTGGTTCAAAAACTACTGAATGCAGGAATCGAGCCCAATAGTAACGTTTATAAACAAATAGAACAGAATGACTTTTCAACCAAATATCCTAACATTTACAATTTATTAAAAGCACACAAACCATGAAAAACATCGTTATTACCAGCTGCCTGCTAATGAGTATGCATTGCTTTGCAAATGCTCCAGTGCCACAAAATCACGCTACCAATGCACCATCAGTGAAAAACATTCAAGACTTTAAAAAGATCAAAGGGATGACGAATGATGCATCTCGTTATTATAAATTTATAAACATATATGGTTGGTCAGCCATAGTGCAGGAATTTGAAAATAAAAATATTCAAAGCAGTAAAATGAAAAATAAAGAAATTAAAAAAATGTGTGACACAGCACATCTTATACTTCCACTTCAAGATATCAAGCGACTGATTGCTGCTAATTGCAAACCCAGCTCAAACGATGTCACTTTTAATACCATCAATAGGACTTTAAAAAATGGCGATGGTTCTATTAATGAACAAGAAATTATTGCTAAATTAGAATTTTATAATGCATTAGGATTATTAAAAACACATCAAACATACGGCCGTGGCTATCGTGCAGAAACATATAATTTACTCTACAAAGCTGCCGGTTTTGGTTTGCCTAATGTTTTTGATTATCTACTTAATATTAGACTCACAGTAAAATATACCGATGGTAACTTACTGAATACACATTTTGATGGTCGCTCCCCACAACTCGCTTTAACCCAAAAAATTTTAAAACTGGGTGTTGAGCCAAATGCTTCAACCATCACGATCATGCAACAACGGAACTTTAAACAACACTACCCCGACATTTACCAAGTCATCCTGTCTAATCTAGAACAGAAAAACCGTAAACTTTAATTAATTACAGCCTGACTGGTTTTGTTTATACTTCAGCTTGATCTATTTTGATGTAAGAACACCCTATGTTTAAAAAGTTGCTCTTGGTTTTAGCCATCTTATTTCCATCTGCACTCTATCTGTATATTGTGAGCCGCGATGACAACAAAGCCCCTGTAGCTGAACAAACTCAAGTACCTGCAACTTCTGAAGCTGAGTATCAAACTCCTGACCATTAATCCAATGGTCAGCACTAAAGATTTAAATTTTAGATCAGTATTATTACATTATAAGAAAAATTCGATTTATCAATCATTTCACTGCATTCAATCATAAAATATACCTTTCGTTCAATTTTCTTTTCACTATGCAATCTCCCTCTGAACCTTCGCAACACTCGTCTGCTGAAGGTAAAAGTCCATCGCTTAAACGTGCGATGACGACTCGACACCTTGTGATGCTCTCACTTGGTGGTGCAATTGGTACTGGTTTGTTTATGGGTTCAGGTGAAGTTATTTCACAAGCTGGGCCTTTGGGCGCTGTACTTGCCTACATTATTGGCGGTCTAATCGCCTACATGGTTATGCTCTGTTTGGGTGAACTTGCCGTACATTTACCTGTTTCTGGCTCTTTTGGTGCTTTTGCGACAAATTATATTGGCCCGGGTACGGGTTATATGGTGTCTTGGATGTACTGGTTGGGCTGGTCTGCCACCTTAGGTACAGAATTTACTGCGGCTGCTATATTGATGCAGGAATGGTTTCCACAAACCTCTATTTGGTTATGGACACTGATCTTCGCTGCAGGTGTACTGATTTCTAATTTAAGCTCTACGCGTGCATTTGCAGAGTCAGAATTTTGGTTATCAATGGTGAAAGTTGCAACAGTGTTGATTTTCATCATCCTTGGTTTTGCCTGCATCTTTGGTTTCGTGCCTTTCCAAGGCTATGAATCAGCTCCAATGTTCCACAATTTGACTGAACATGGTTGGCTGCCAAATGGTTTGTTCCCACTGTTTGCCACACTATTGATCGTGAACTTTGCCTTTAATGGTACGGAGATGATTGGTATCGCTGCAGGTGAAACTGAAAACCCTGAAAAGAATGTGCCTAAAGCCATTCATGCTGCGGTATGGCGCTTAATCATTTTCTTTGTCGGCACTATTATCGTCATCAGTTCACTGTTGACCTATACCGATGCAGGTTTAAATGTCGGCGGACATGGCGGCTTAAGCAGTAGCCCTTTCGTTTCCGTATTTAACCTGATGGGCATTCCCTATGCAGAAGACTTAATTCGTTTCGTCATTATTACGGCTTTACTGTCTACAGCTAACTCTGGTTTATATGCTGCATCACGTATGATGTGGGCGCTGTCCGCACAAAAACAATTACCACGTGCTTTCGGCAAATTAAGCAAAACTGGTGTGCCTTATATTGCTGTATTGGTCACTATGATCGGTGGTTTACCAGGCCTATTGTCAGAACAATTTGGCGCAGATGTCATCTTCAAAAACTTGATGGGGGTTGCCGCCTTCACCATGGTGATCGTGTGGATGAGTATTTGCTGGAGTCAATTTAACTTCCGTCGCCAATGGCTGAAACAAGGTCATAGCGTGTCAGAACTTAAATTCCGTACACCATGGTTCCCGCTGGTTCCAATTCTTGGCTTTGTCTGCTGTACCGCAACAGGTTTAAGTATGGCTGCAGATCCTGAAATGCTTTCAGGCTTTATTGGCTGCCTGATCTTTATGGCAGCATGTTATGCAGGTTATTATTGGTTATATCACGATAAATAAAATAGTTAAGGTGGCTCATTAGCCACCTTTTTTTATGAAACTATTTCTCTTCCCTATGAGAGAAAAATTAGGGTTTCCATATAAATTCAAAAATGATTTGTGGGAGCAGTTTAATCCACAAAAACCACTGTACAAATTATAATTTAAGGAAATCGTTCAACTGCTTTTCGTCAATGAGTTTTTATCCTCGCTCAACACCAAGATATAATCCCATACTTTCAACTCTAATGAGTCCTTTTCGGATTTTGCCCCTTTAGAAACATTAGCTAAAAGACACGCAGCTACTATTGCTAGAAATATTTGGATAGATACTCTCAAACTTGTATTAGATATTAATTCAACAAAAGTAAAGTTAAAAACTATTAATGAAAGTGGCAAAAGCACCCGACTTGAATTCATCTGTTTTTTAAATTCAGGAAAATCACGATTAATAACCAATAAATCTTGTTTGTCTTTACTCCACAACATTGGCTCAAAACATACATCCAATTTTTTTTCTAATTTTTCAAGTTCTACATCATCACTAGACAACTGATATCTTCGAACCTTTAAGATTAGATATAATTTAAAAAAGCTCTGGATATCTAAAAAATAATGAGAATCATCTAAAGATTTGAGGTGATTATACGTAATTCTACTTTCCCCATCTAAATCCCTAAATAAAAGTTCATCAATAATTCTTTCAAACTCTGATTTACTGATATACGAAGAAAAATTATTTGGATAAACTTCAAACCAATGCAAATAATTCAATAAAACTATATAGAATCTTTCATGGACTTTGCCCACATTAAATTGATTGATTTCAAATAAAATTCCAGAAATAAACTCATTAAAATTATTTTTCATTAAAAAGATTCTGTTTTTGTTTCATTTATATACATTTAGAATATAACAATCAAACTCTATTTTGACAAATATAGATGGGCTATGTACTATACACCCACCTCAAAACGTCCCTATCGTCTAGAGGCCTAGGACATCGCCCTTTCACGGCGGTAACCGGGGTTCGAATCCCCGTAGGGACGCCAATTTTTCTGTCAGCTCTGACAAACTTAAAGTTTATTTATCTATAATTTATATTAATTGATTGCATCATCATTGCATTCTTCTCTACAATTACTCGCTTCATTATTTGATTCTCCTTTTTCTCTATGCAGTCATCACATTCTCCGAATGATGCTTCGCATCAGGGCAATTCTGCGCCGTTAAAACGCGCTATGAGTACTCGACATCTGGTGATGATTTCGCTTGGCGGCGCAATCGGTACTGGTTTATTTCTTGGTTCGGGTGAAGTCATTGCACAAACGGGGCCTGTAGGTGCCATTATTTCGTATTTTTTAGGCGGTATTATCGCCTATATGGTGATGCTTTGCTTAGGCGAGCTCGCTGTACATATGCCAGAATCTGGTTCATTTGGCGCTTATGCTAAACGCTATATCGGACCGGGTACGGGTTATACCATCACTTGGCTGTATTGGCTGACATGGTCAGTAACGCTAGGAACTGAATTTACTGCTGCTGCACTTTTAATGCAGGAATGGTTCCCAGACAGCTCTATGTGGATGTGGACTTTAATCTTTGGTGCTTTTGTATTCTGCCTGAATATGATTTCAACCAAATGGTTTGCTGAATCTGAATTTTGGCTAGCCTTAGTCAAAGTGATTACCGTTGTTGCCTTTATTATTTTAGGTCTATTGGCCATTTTTGGTGTTTTAGGCTATCGAGGCTATGAAGCTGCACCACTGTTTAGCAACCTCACTGCACAAGGTTGGTTCCCTGAAGGCTTGTTCCCAATCTTCGCTACAATGTTGATTGTGAACTTTGCATTCTCAGGTACTGAACTGATTGGTGTTGCTGCGGGTGAAACCAAAGATCCAGCGAAAAATGTACCTAAAGCCATTAACACGGCGATTTTCCGCTTGTTGATTTTCTTTGTAGGTACCATTGTTGTTATTACTGCATTATTGCCCCATCAAGAAGCTGGCTTATCTGCCGAAGGTGTAAGTAGTTCACCTTTCGTAACAGTATTCCAGCACATTGGTATTCCTTATGCAGAAGATATCATCCGCTTTGTGATTATCACAGCCCTACTTTCTGCTGCTAACTCTGGTTTATTTGCTGCATCTCGAATGATGTGGTCATTGTCCTATAGTAAGCAATTACCTGCAGTGTTCTCTAAAGTGAACTCGCGCGGTATTCCTTATGTTGCCGTGATCGTGACCATGATCGGTGGTATGCCGGGCTTACTTTCTGAGCAATTTGCACCAGAAACCATCTTCAAAAACTTGTTAGGTGTCGCGGCATTTACCATGGTGGTGGTATGGATGAGTATTTGTTTAAGCCAATTCAACTTCCGCCGTCAGTGGTATAAAGAAGGTAAAACTGCAAAAGATTTAGCTTTTGCTGCACCACTCTTCCCAATTGTGCCGATACTCGGTTTTGTATTCTGTCTTATTACCTGTATTAGTATGGTATTTGACCCAGAAATGTTAACTGGCTTTATCTGCTGTATGATCTTCATTGTGGCGTGTTATATCAGCTACTACACCTTGTATCACAACAAAGATTGATCTACGTTGTCATGCCAAACACGATAAAAGAGTAACTTCGGTTGCTCTTTTTTTATGGCTATATTTTAATAAAAGTAGAATAAAAACTGGTCCGTCGATGAGGTGCAATATGCAGATCATCTTTATCCATGGCATGAATCAACAGCAACAAACTGCACGTTCGCTCGAACAGCATTGGCTTGCACTATTGTCTCAAGGCTTAAAGCAAAGCCATCAAGAGACTTTTTTATCGTATATACAGCACCATATGCGCATGCCTTTTTATGGGGACTTACTCACGCGTTATCATTTGCAGAATATGCTTCAAGCCAGCACCTTGACGCCTCAAACGTGGCCACATTTTCCGTTTATCCATCGTACTGAACTCCCAGAAAAATCACCAAAAGTATTTGAGCATCACGCTGTACAAAATAATCTACCTGACATCACCCTCAATGATGCTATTGGATTAAGCCAATCATTCAAATCGATCACTGCACTTGGCAAAGATCTAGCCCTACGCGATTTTGCAGTTTTAATGAATTATTTCCCAAAATTACATGCCACACTTTTGCATAAATTTTTGGTCGAAACTTATCTCTATTTATCCAATCCACACTTTATTCAGGCAGTTCATACTCGTCTGCATGAGCAATTACATCAAACGAAACCCACCCTGTTGATTGCACATTCGCTAGGTAGCGTGATTGCGTATCATTTTTTACTGTTACATCCTGAACTCAACATACAGCGCTTTATCACCTTGGGCTCACCTTTGGCTTTTCGTGTCATCCAAGCCCACTTACCTCAGCCTTTACAGCGGCCTGATGCAATTTCAGGCGATTGGTTAAACTTTTATTCACATGATGATTTTCTCAGCGCTTTTCCACTGAGTCAGGCACCATTTGATTTTCAACCCGCCATTATTAACCAGCAAATTCAGACATCGATTGAACACCCACACGATATTGCAGGATATTTAACGCATCCAGAAGTTATTGCTACAATCTTACAAGTGTTGAAAAAATCGACATAAATAATGTATTTTTCAAACATTTTTAGCAAATTGTTTTAATTTTATGCACTCAACAACAAAAACTGAATTTATTTATAGAAAAGCGTTTGACACCCCCCGATTTTCACCCTAATATACGCCCACCTCTGAAACGTCCCTATCGTCTAGAGGCCTAGGACATCGCCCTTTCACGGCGGTAACCGGGGTTCGAATCCCCGTAGGGACGCCAATTTTCAGAAGTACATTTTATTAAGTCCCTATCGTCTAGAGGCCTAGGACATCGCCCTTTCACGGCGGTAACCGGGGTTCGAATCCCCGTAGGGACGCCATTACTTAGTCTAAAAAATTAGACTGAAATAAACGGTTTTAAAATTTACTTTCTGTACTGTCCCTATCGTCTAGAGGCCTAGGACATCGCCCTTTCACGGCGGTAACCGGGGTTCGAATCCCCGTAGGGACGCCATATTCGAGTTGGTTTTAACCACTCATTAAAAAGCTCAAGCATTGCGACTTGGGCTTTTTTATTGCCTTAATTTCTAAATATTTCTTTTAATAGTTTTGAATCATAAATGGCCTTAGGGGCAATCACCTGCTCATTCAGCGGAATATTTTGACCATAGCGCTGCCGCATTAGACGCTGGACTTCATTTTGTTTTAAATCAAATTGTTTCAGTTGTTGTAATGGAGAAAGTTCGATTCCTAAAGCATGCTGATAAGCTTTCCAAACAATTTCAGAACAGTAAATTGCACGGTCATCCCATTCAAAATATATATCATAGGGTTTGCCCAAATACTTTTCTGCATGTTGTACCAGCTTCGTTTTCTGCGGCACATTTAAGGGTTGTTTGAGCCTTTTTACGACATAGTGAGCATTTTCCCCACGTGCGATCCATTGATTTAAAGTGGTGTATTGCACAGGTTGAATGGCTTCAAGCACCCACGTTTGGTTATTTTTATTTACGATCATGCCCATGTGACTATAGGGCGAATGTGTGGCCTTTTGAATGCTTAAACTTTGTTGTGACTTTGAGATATGAAAAATAATATCTCCCGTCTGAAATACGGACTGGGCATAGAGGACAGAACTGAGCCCCGAAAGAATGACTATTAATATTAAAATTTTAGACATTTTTATTGTAAGCAATATTGATATGAATGAAGGCAACCATAACATGGATGTATGCCGATTGCCCTTATTCTAATAATTCAATGATTGATTAAGCCGACTTACGTGAATTGACTTGCCCTTTAATGACCGCGGTTAAATTTCCTTTAAGATATTTAAAAAACACTTTTAACGGTGAAAGTTTAGGATTTGGCTGTTTGCCTTCACCAATCGATTTAAACTGAGCGGCATACCAAATAATTTCCATAATCGCCATTTTATCAATCATCGGTATGCCAGTTTTAATTTTGTCCACACCGTAACGAACATCCTGCCCCGCCAATAAACGATCAACCAAATCGACTTCAACAGCGAATGGACGTGCAATACCAATAAAATCACAAGCTCCACTGTCTAGTGCAGCATTCATGCCTTGGACGGTTCTAAACCCACCTGTAACTATCAATGCACACTTTACCTCTTTACGGATATTGTCCGCAAAATCGAGGAAATAAGCTTCACGAGCAATGGTACTGGCTTTACGTTTTTCTTCTTTAGCACCCGCCATCGCTGGCGCTTCATAGGAACCGCCCGAGATTTCAATCATATCAATCCCTGCGGCATCGATTGCCTTAAAGACCTCAATCACATCTGCTTCGCTAATTCCGCCGCGTTGGAAATCAGCAGAATTTAGTTTGACCGAAATGATAAAATCATCTGTCGTCGCTGCACGAACTGCCTTATAGATTTCAAGCAAAAAGCGCATGCGATTTTCATTTGAACCACCCCACTGATCTTGACGTTTATTGGTCAGTGGCGACAAGAACTGACTAATTAAATAACCATGCGCACCATGCAATTGCACGCCTTCGAAGCCTGCCTTTTCACAAATGTGTGCGGCACGTGCAAAACGCTGAATGATATCTAAAATTTCATCTTCACGAAGTTCGCGCGGTGTTCCAAACGTTGTAGCTAACATCGGTCTAAATGGTACAGCGGACGGCGCAACCGTTTCCTTATTTAAACCTTTAGGACATTGGCGGCCAGGATGTGAAAGTTGAACCAATTGCACCATGCCGTGCTTCTTACCTAACTCAGCCCACTGTGTTAACTGCGCCAAATCTCGCTCTGTTTCAGCGACAACAACCCCCGGCTCATTTTTAGCACGAAAATCCACCATGACATTACCGGTAATGGCACAGCCCAAACCACCCTTCGCCCAAGCTTCATATAATCCAAAATGTAAGTGATTGGGTTGGCCTGCGGTATTGGCCAATGCTTCACTCATTGCACCTTTGATGATGCGATTTTTAAATGTGGTATTACGAATTTTAAAGCTTTCAGCTAAATGGCTCATGGCAATGTCCAAAATGAAATAACAAGTCCTGAGTATTTACTCTAATTATTATTTTCTAAAGGTCAAGGATATTTTGACAATGACACTTGTCAAAATATCCATAAGTTTAATTTTAGTATTGGCTGGCTTCAATTAATTTACGGGTATAGTCCGTTTGTGGTCGTGCAAATAGATCTGCGGTGTCTTGAAATTCCATGACTTTGGCATGGCGCAGTACCAACACTTTTTGACAGAGGGCTTTGACCACGTGTAAATCGTGACTGATAAATAAATAACTCATATTAAATTCTTGCTGCAAACGCCGTAGCAGCTTCACGATGGCTTTTTGTGTCGTCCGATCTAGTGCCGATGTGGGTTCATCGAGAATCAGCAGTTTAGGACGTAATACCAACGCACGTGCTAAGGCGACTCTCTGCCGTTGCCCACCCGATAATTCATGTGGATAACGCTGCTTGAATGAGCTTGCTAATTCGACTTTCTGCAAAGCTTCATCTATACGCTGTACAATTTCATTTGCAGATAAATGCTGTAAGGCCAAACCTTCGCCAATGGTTTGCTCTACATTTAGTCGTGGATTTAAACTACTGAATGGATCTTGAAAGACGATTTGAAATTCACGGCGTAAGGGTCTGAGCTGTTTTTCTGAAAGTTGATGGATGGCGTGTTGATTTAACATAATTTCGCCATCACTTTCTATGAGCCGAGCAATAGCCAATGCTAGGGAGCTTTTCCCTGAACCACTCTCTCCAACAATACCGATCGACTCACCTTCAGCCACTGTTAAATCCAAAGCCTCTACCGCAACGACATAATCTTTGATGCGGTTCAATAAGCCTTGTTTGACTGGGAACTTCACTCCTAATTGGTGTAATTTTAAAAGTGTCTGCGTTTGTGAAACCTGTATTGCTTTACCAAAATCATGGTCTAATAGATTTTTGGTATACGCCTGCTTCGGTTGCTCAAAAATTTCCTGAACATCTCCTTGTTCCACCACTTGTCCACGATTCATCACAATCACATGTTCGGCATAGCGCTTGACCAAATTCAGGTCATGGCTAATTAAAATCATGGCCATATTACGCTGCTGTTGTAGCGACTTTAATAAATTTAAGATTTGCGCTTGCAAAGTGACATCTAAAGCCGTGGTTGGCTCATCAGCGATTAAAATATCAGGATCTAAGGCCAATGCCATGGCAATCATGACACGTTGTCGCTGCCCCCCTGACAACTCATGTGGATAGCGTCTTAATTTATCTTCAGCATCCGGAATACCCACATCATTTAATAATTCTATAACCCGCTGTCGTGTTTTTGCCTTCGACCAACCCTGTAACAACAGTGACTCACCAACAATCTTTTCCACCCGATGTAAGGGATTTAAGGCCGTCATCGGCTCTTGAAAAATCATGGCAATTTTCTGTCCACGAATGTTTCGGTGCTGCTCAGGACTCAGTCCAAGAATATTCTGTCCATTCAGGCTGACGCTGCCTGTGACCTGCAGATCACTTGGCAACAAACCGAGTATAGCTAGGCTGCTAATCGATTTACCTGAACCGCTTTCTCCCACAATCGCTATCGTTTCACCTGCATGCAAATTAAAATTCAGGTCTTCAACCAAGACCTGTGCTGCATGTGAAATATGTAAATGCTCCACCGCTAACACGATGGGAGGTACATTAACTTGATGATTATTGACGTCTAGGATCGAATGCATCACGTGTCGCCTCCCCAATGTAGATCAATAAAGACAGCACGATTGCTAAGGTAAAGAATCCCGATAAGGCAAGCCATGGTGCATTCAGATTGTTTTTCCCTTGAAGCAATAACCCACCTAATGACGCGGCATCAGGCGGTAAGCCATAACCTAGGAAATCTAAGGCTGTCAGTGCCGTAATATTTGCCGTGAGCATGAAAGGTAGCTGTGAAAGACTGGAACTCATCGCATTTGGTAAGATATGCCGAAACATAATGGTGCTATCTGTAACGCCAAGACTCCGTGCTGCACGGACATAATCAAAATTACGAGCACGCAAAAACTCTGCACGAACCAAGCCGACCAAAGTGGGCCAGCCAAACAGCAGCATAATGACAAAGAGCCAATACACACTCGGCGTAAACATGCTGACCAAAATCATCACCATGAATAGCATCGGTAGTCCGCCCCAGACTTCTAAAATCCGTTGACCAATGAGGTCTACCCAGCCACCATAATAGCCCTGTATCGCCCCAACCATGATGCCCAATATGGCTGAAGCAAAAGTTAATGCAAAACCAAACAAGAGCGACACACGTAGTCCATATAAAATACGTGCGAGCACATCACGCCCTTGGTCATCGGTACCAAGCCAATTTTGTGCAGTCGGTGCAGATGGCACGGGCACAGCCAGTTCTAAATTCGGTGTTTGGTAGGAAAATTTAATCAGTGGCCACACAGCCCAACCTTTCTCTTCAATCAGTTGCTGAACGACAGGATCTTTATAATCAGCCTCAGTTTCAAATACCCCACCGAAAGTGGTTTCTGGATAACTTTTTAGCACGGGCACATATAAAGAATCATCGTATTTGACCAAGAGCGGCTTATCATTGGCAATGAATTCGACAGCTAGGGACAAAATAAAAATCAAGGCAAAGCTGATAAAGCATGTAAAGCCTAATTTATTTTCTTTAAAACGTTGCAAACGCGCTTGTATAATCGGAGACATTATTTTGCCCCCTGTGAATCAAAATTAATTCGTGGATCAATCATTTGATACATGACATCACTGATTAATCTTAAGATCAGTCCCATCAAGGTAAAAATAAATAAGGTGCCAAAAATGACTGGATAATCGCGCTGTACGATGGCTTCAAATCCTAATAACCCCAGACCATCTAGATTGAAAATAATTTCAATAAATAGATTTCCCACAAAGAAGATGCCAATCAAGGCTTCTGGCAGACCTGCAATGACAATGAGCATTGCATTACGAAATACATGCCCATACAGCACACGTGATTCGGTCAAACCTTTAGAACGAGCAGCAAGAACATATTGTTTATTCAGTTCTTCCATAAAAGAGTATTTGGTCAGATAAGTTAAGCCAGCGAAACCACCAATTACCATGGCACACAATGGCAAAGCCATATGCCAAAAATAATCTGCAATTTTGCCAAATACGCTTAACTCAGCAAAATTCTCTGAAACCAACCCTTGCAGAGGGAACCACTGAAAATATGAACCACCTGCAAAAAAGACAATGAGTAAAATGGCAAAGGCGAAAGCAGGAATGGCATAGCCTATAGCCAATAAAATAGACGTACTTTTATCAAACAACAGACCATGTTGACGGGCTTTTTTAATGCCTAATGGAATAGACACCATATAGATCAGCAAGGTACTCCATAAACCAAGGGATAAGGATACAGGCAGCTTTTCCCAAAGTAGCTCGGTCACAGGCTTATCTTTAAAAAAACTGGTACCAAAATCTAGCGTCACATACCCCTTTAACATCAGCCAAAAACGTTCAAATAATGGCTTATCGAAACCATATTGCGCTTCGATTTTTGCCACCATTTCTGTACTGAGGCCTTTAGCACCTTGGTATTGAATGCCTGTCGTCGCCGTTTCACCACCACCCGTGTTTCCCATGCCTTGAAAGGACTCAGCTTGCTGTATAGCTTGCTCAACAGGCCCTCCCGGTGCAATCTGAATCACGACAAAGTTAATCAGTAAAATGAAAAACAATGTTGGAATAATCAGGAGCAATCTTTTTAAAATATATGTGCCCATGTTGCTTTCACATTCCTTGTCATTCAGGTGTATTTATTGCTGCCGTAAATATTGTGTTATTTGCTTGGCTTGAGCTGCATCACTCCACCAATAGTCAATCCCTGCAGAAAGTTTAGGTTTGACATAAGGTTGCTTATACATATGCCAATAGGCAAACCAGTTTTCACTTTGCCCAAACATTGGAATTTGATAATAACCCGCTCTGAGCAGGCGGTCTAAAACACGCGTACGAATAATCAATTCCTCCCGATTTGGAGCATTGATCACCTGTTGAATGAGCTTATCGATCACAGGATTTTTAATCCCTGCATAATTATAATTACCCACTTGATCGGCTGCTTGACTGCCCCAAAGTTGAGCTTGCTCACCTGCTGGAGTGAGCGATTGAGGCATTTCATCCACGATCATATCAAAGTCAATATTTCGCATACGCTCGGTGTATTGCGGCCCATCTACTTGTCGTAATAACACCTGAATACCTAAACGTTTCAAATTTCGTATAAATGGCATTAAGGTTCGCTGCAAATCTTGTTGCTGAATCAAGATTTCGAATTTCACAGGCTGAGATTTTGCATCCACCAATCTGCCGTCTTGATAACGATAACCCGCATTCAATAACAGTTGGCGTGCATGCAGAAGGTTTTTTCGATTAAATCCACTGCCATCAGAAACGGGATATTGCCAATTGGATAAAACTCCCTGTCGTTGAATAGGATCAAGTTGCGATAACATCGGTTTTAAAATATCCAACTCTTGGATAGAGGGTTTCCCCTTCGCTTCTAGCACACTATTACTAAAATAACTCTGTAAACGCTGATACTGCCCATAAAACAACGCTCTATTTTGCCATTCAAAATCATAAGCATAGGTTAAAGCTTGTCGAAAGCGAATATCCCTAAATGGCGCACGGCGGGTATTAAATACGAGATTTTTTGTGGGAATCGGTCTTTCATGTTTAAAGCGATATTTGACAATTTTACCGTCTTTAAAAGCAGGAAAATTGTACGCTCCCACCCAATTACGTGCGGTCTTTTCCTCATATAACGTAAATTGACCCGCTTTAAAGCCTTCGAAGGCAATGTCTGGACTCCGGTAATATACATATTTCAGATGGTTAAAATTATATCGACCACGATTAACGGCTAAGTTCTGCCCCCAATAGTCTGGATTGCGCTTGTAGCGAATACTCCTACCTGCATCGATCGTCTCAATCGTATAAGGCCCTGAGCCTAATATGGGCTGCAATGTAATTTGAGTAAAATCTTTTTTTGCCCAATCTTTTTGGGAATAAATCGGCATTTGCGCCAAAATCATGGGCATATCAGCATTATGACCAGATTTAAAACTCATCCTCACCTGATATTTAGATAAAACATCTGTTTTGTCCAAATCTGCTAAGTACATTTGTAGACCGGGATTTGATTTAGTTTGGAAGGTATCAAAACTAAACTTCACATCATCAGCTGTTAAGGCACTCCCATCACTAAATCGTGCTTTGGGGTTTAAATGAAAAATTACAAAATTAGTTTTTTTCGGGTCAAATGTCACTTTTTCGGCAAGTAACGGATACATCACACCCGGTTCATCTAAAGATGAACTCATCAAGCTATCAAAAAGATAATTGATACCTTCAACAGAACGCCCTTTTCCATTCATGCTGTTTAAATTATCAAAACTCCCAATACTCGAGGTCGTGATATATCCCCCTTTATTGGCAAGAGGATTGGCATAGGGCATTGCCTGTAATTGATGATATTGAGGGCTACTATGTATGGCAAGAAAAGGCGTGGTCTGCAACGCAGCCCACGCCCCTGTTGAAAGTATGCTCAAAGTCATACCAAACACGTAACGCGAAGTTGAAGCAGAATACATTCAACTTAACTCCTTAATGTTTGGACTCAGTTCGGTACTTTTATCACTTCACCAATACGTAACTGAGCAGATGGTTGCATATCATTCATTTCAGCGAGTTTTGATGTATCTAGTCCATAACGACTTGCTAAACCAATCAATGTATCCCCGCGTTTAATACGGTATTCACTGATGGTTTTAGGAACTTGTAAATTTTGACCAACACGAAGCCCAGCACGCGGGTTCAAGTTATTTAACTCAGCCAATGCTGCCACAGTTAAGCCTGTCCGACTAGCAATCGAATTTAAAGACTCGCCTGATTTCACAGTATAACTTTCAGTATTTGTTGGTTTCACATTGCTCGTAGAGGATTTAGCTTCCGTTTTTTTGGTTTCAGTTGCTTTACTAGCTACATCAGCAGGTAGTTCACCATCTACTTTTAAACGCTGCCCTACACGAATCGCACTATTGGTATTTAGGCCATTTAATTCAGCTAAATAACGCAATTGAAGATGATATTTCTTCGCAATCACACCCAGCGTTTCACCTGATTTCACCACATGAATATCGGTCGCTTCAACAGAATTCGTTCGTGTATTGGTTTTGCTTTCAGTTTTGGCCGGCTCAACTTTAGTTTCTACTTTAACCGGTGCGACATCACCTGTTAATTTTAATTTCTGCCCAACACGTAGACCTGAACTCCGCTCTATGCCATTTAAATTTGCGACATAGTCCATGCCTAAATCATAGCGACTAGCAATGCCTGTCAGTGTATCGCCAGACTGCACCACATAAGTCTCTGGAACAGTTGAACTTGCAGGTACTTTAATGCTTTGCCCCGCCATCAGCCCACTATTTGCCGACATGTCATTTAGACTCGCCAATTCAGACAAACTGATTTTTGACTGCGTCGCAATGCTGTAAAGCGTATCACCACGCTGCACTTTATAGCTTTCCACTTTATACGCAGGATCAACTTTGACATTTTCAATGCGATTCACCACTTTGCTGTCGAGCTTTTCAACTTTGCTCTCAACCTCGGCTACAGCTTGTAATGGCACATTAATTTTTTGTCCCACCATCAAGCTACTGCCAGCCGTTAAACCAGTTGTTAAATCTGCCAACTCTTGATTTGACAGCGCATAACGATCTGCAATGAGTTTTAGATATTCACCACGTTTTACCGTGTAGGATTTGGTTTGAACTTTTGCAGATTTTTCGACAACTTGAGCTGCTTTCTTGTCAGCTTCCAATTTTGCTTTAGATGCTGGCGTTTCTTTTAAGGATAATTTCTGCCCAACATATAAACCACTCGTGGTGGTTAAACCATTGTAGTCTGCGAGTTGCTTCGTACTTAAACCAAATTGACTCGCAACAGCTGTAAGACTGTCATTTGCTTTCACCACATAGCTATCTGCAATAGGCTTAGCTTTCGATTCTTCATTATTTTGCACAATCGGTTTCGCATCATATAAATAGATGGTCGTACCGACATACAAGGTCGAATCTGGCGAAATTTGGTTCCAAGCTGCAATATCACGCCAATTCACGCCATTTTTCATCGCGATCAACGCTAAAGTGTCGCCCGCCAAAACTGTATAAGTACTGCGTTTACCTTTAGGTGGTACAACTACAATTTCAGAATCTGTACGAATGACATTTTTACCTTGGTTGCGTTTGGCTTCTTCGGAATCTGCACCTGTATTTTCAGCCACGCTTTTCGGGTAAGAGAAACCTTTGGTCAGTTCTTTACCTTGTTGATCTGCAATCGACTGACTGGTCTGAATCGCAGTCAACTTAATCTTGCCATCGTAAGGATCGACAATTTCAGTGCCTTTCGGCGCAATAGCTTTAATTTCCTGAACGACTTCTTCTTGCTCTGCTTTTGTCGCTACTGGTTTTAATACCTCATCGACTGTTTTGGTTTCACCTTCAGCTTTAATAGCCGCCATGATTTGCTCACGCTCATTTGCGCTGAGTGGTGGCTCGACAGACACGGCTTTCACAGGCGTCGAAGGAGTAACAGCGACTGGAATACGCGGCGCACTTGGAATATCACTATTCGATGCAAAAGCAGCCAAAGCAGATGATCCCATTGGCGTTTTGCCTTTGGTTCCTGATGGAATACTTGGCGTTACCGTTGCAGCGACTACAGGTGGTTTGGCAGAAGCTGTCACTGTCGGCTGTGTGGTCAGCGTAGGTGGCGTCACTTTTGCAGGCTGAATAATTTTACTATTTAATTCCGGCGGAGTAACACGTGATGGTGTTATTTCAACATTATTTTTTGGTAGGTTATAAGTTGAATTACTTGCCCAATAACCTGTTGAACCACCTGATTGTAATTTTTTCAAACGTGCATCGACTGATGGACTCACATCCGCAGGAATTAAAATCCGCATTGGGCTGCTGCTATCAATCACATCACCACGATGACCAGGATTTAGTGCATAGAGTTCTGCACGACTTAAACCAGTAATAGATGCAATTTCATTTAAATTTGCAGGCCCTACAGCCACTTCACGAAAGTGTGGACGGTTGGCAATTGGCGGCAAACTTACGCCATAGGCACTTGGATTTTTAATAATTTGAGCAACAGCCAAGAAACGTGGGACATAGTTCATGGTTTCTTGTGGCAGTTTTAGCGACCAATAATCGGTTGGCAAACCTGCTGCACGGTTACGGTTAATCGCCTGTTGAATACGCCCCGGCCCTGCATTATATGAAGCCAAAGCCAATTCCCACGAACCAAACTGGTTATGTAGCGCACCTAAAAACTCATAAGCTGCACGCGTAGATTCCACTACGTCACGACGACCATCATACATTGAGGTTTGTTTTAAACCGTAAATACGTCCAGTACTTGGGATAAATTGCCATAAACCTGCTGCGGCTGCACTTGAGGTTGCTGCTGGGTCATAAGAACTTTCAATCACTGGCAATAACGCCAATTCGGTCGGCAAACCACGACGTTCGGCTTCTTTAACCGTGTGATATAAATAACGGGATGCACGCGCACTTAAACGGTCAATATATGGTTGACGTGAAATAAACCAACCACGCTGCGCTTCAATTCGCGTATCCCAGTGGTTCAAATCCATTTTAAAACCAACGGTCATACGCTTCCAAACATCACCGTGCTTCAGTACTAAAAGGCGATCGCCTTCTACGGCACGCATGTCTGTTGCAGAAAGTAAATCTTCGAGTGAATCTAAACTATTGGCATCGAGAAAGTTTGAGCCGACTTGTTTACTTGCTGAGTTCTGCTTAGTCGTTTGCGATGAAGAACAGCCCGTCAGACCAAGAGCTGCAAGTGCAGAACCCAAGACTGTAAATTTAAAAATTTGTGGTAACGTAGGCTGCCAGACAGTCGCAGTTGATTTATACATAAAAAAAATCCAGACAACTCATATAAAATTTATTTTTTAGATATGCCATTGTAGTGAAGCAGGACACAGACACAAGGCGTTAATTTAACGCTAATTCAGTATAAATGTTACAAGAAATTAAAAAAATCGCCAGAAATGGATTTCTCCCTGTCATTTGCGTTATACAATATACGGTTCTGAATGCTCGTTTTTCTCCGGATTTGATTTATGTCTCAAACAATCACGCTTTATGTTGATGGTGCATGTAAAGGCAACCCTGGTTTAGGGGGTTGGGGGGCGTATATCATCCGTGAAACTGGAGAAGAAAAACTCTGCGGCGGCGAAGCTGAAACCACCAATAACCGTATGGAATTGACTGCGGCAATTGAAGGTATTCAACACTGTCCGACCGATGCAAAACTGATTATTTGGACAGACTCCAACTATGTCAAACAAGGCATAACCGAGTGGATTCATGGTTGGAAAAAGAAAAACTGGAAAGATGTTAAAAATCCAGATCTGTGGAAATTACTGGATGCAACTTGTCAGGGTCGGGAAATTGAGTGGAACTGGATTAAAGGGCATGCAGGCCATCCGGGAAATGAAATGGCCGATCAATTGGCCAATCTAGGCGCAGAAAAAACCCTCGAACGCATCAAACAAGCAGCATCTACAGCTGAAGTACCTAAAAAAAAAGCTGAACCTGACTGGCTATTAAATGATCCGTTTGGACTCGAATTTGCTGATAGCGAGGATGAAGCAGAAGAAATCTCAGCTGAGTCAGCTATTGACGCAGAGCAGATTGATGACATTGTGATAGAACAACAAGCAACAGACACTGCTTCAACGTTGAGTCCAGATGCTTCTACACAGTCTAAGCAAGCTGCTGAAATCCATCCAATGATTGTCATTACACCAGCAACTGTCGATGTATCTGGCCCACGACAATTAATTTTGGATACGGAAACCACAGGTTTCTATTTCCAAGATGGCGACCGCATTATTGAAGTCGGTGCAGTGGAAATGATTAACCGCAAACTGACCGGTAGCTCAATTCATATTTATATCAACCCGCAAAAACCTGTCGGTGAATCTGAAAATATTCACGGAATCAGTGATGACTTTCTAAAAGACAAACCACTGTATGCTGAAATTGCTGATGTCTTATTTGACTATCTAAAAGGCGCAGAAATCATTGCGCATAACGCAACCTTCGATATGAACTTCCTTGATATGGAGTTCAAACGTGCAGGTTTTGTGGCCTTATCGGAAGTTTGCGAAGTTACCGATACCTTGGCTATGGCCAAAGCCAAGCATCCAGGCCAGAAAAACTCACTCGATGCATTAGTGCGTCGTTACGAAATTCCACAACGTGACCGTACCTTCCATGGTGCCTTACTCGATGCGGAAATTCTGTCTGACGTATACCTAGCAATGACGGGTGGTCAGGTATCCTTTGATATCGATGCCCTGACCCACTCGCAAAATGAAGATGGTTCGCAAACCCGCGCCGCTGTTGAAATAGAATTACCCGTGATTTTACCTTCAGCCGATGAACTTGAAGCCCATGAGACATGGGTCAAACAATTTGAAGAAAAACATGGTACACCTTGCCTTTTTGCGAAATAAAATCTAAATTTCGTGTTACTTTTTGTATATAAACAATTCTTACATACGCTATAGTAAAACCATAAACATGGACCGCCTTAAGGGGCGGTTAATAAACAAGATAAAACATCTAGGAAAGGTGCAGATACATGTCTTACCAAACCTCTATCCATTTTGATCCAACGGCTTTGCTGATAATAAAAAATGAGGTTGATAACTCAATCAAGTTAGTCGAATCAGCAGTCAGCACCTTAGTTGAAGATCAAACTTTACCTTTCGGGATTGATGATGCACTGATTCAATTTGAACAATGTGCTCAAGTACTAGCTTTAGTTGATATGCCAAGTTTGGCAAAAATCGCTCAATATTCAGCAGAGTTAATGCGCAAGATCATGGGGAACCCTGCGCAAATTAACACTCAAGATGTCATCGCACTTAGCGAAGGCACGACCATGCTGAAACGCTACATCGAATTTATCTGCCTGCGTGAAGTTAAAATTCCACAGTTCCTGCTGGACAGTCTAAATCGTCTAGAGCTGTCTTTAGGAAAACCTTTAACGTCGGAAGGCCAACACATTGAGTCCCTACTCGATTGTATTACCCCTGACTTTGACCTACCTCAAGCGCCTGCACTTGAAAAATCAAAATACGTTCACCGTCTGTATAAGTTGGCGTTGAATAAATTGATTAAACAAGAAGAAACTGAGCTGGATTTGCAAGCGATTAAATTGGTCGGTACGTATTTAGCAGGTCTTTCAGACAAATATCCAAGCAAACAATACTGGAACTTGGTTTTTGTTGCATTTAATCAAATTGATCAAATCTTAATTACCGATGCTCGTTTACGTACCTTGGTAAGCATTGAACGCAATATAGCTCAATATTTTGCAGGAACTGAGCGCTTTAAAGCATCCATTTCTGATTTAGCCAATGTCTTAAGTCTAAGCATTAGCCAAGAAGATGACATTTCTCATCATATTCGTGGCAAGTTAAATATCGGTGAAGACCTTCTCACCGACACTCAATTGCAAGTTTTCAGTCGTCATTTATATGGTCCTGACTTCGAAACCATGCATACCATTGGTGAATTGGTTACGACTGAAATGACACAAATTCGTAATGATATTGAATTTAACTATCAAAATATGACGCCTGAAAAAACCCAAGAACTTCAAGCGAAATTGAACGAATTGGCAAATATTTTCAAAGTCTTGAACTTAAATGAAGCGTATAACGACCTGTCGCGTCAAGCTGCGTCATTAGGTAATGCTGAGATTTTACAAGATGAAAGCTTTGCCCAGCAGTTGATGAACAATATCTTGTCTGCCATGAACTCGATTGGTGTGCTTGAGCGTCATCACACTTCTAGCCGCTTACAACTTCGTGTGAATAATATGAATATTTCACTCGACCGTTTAGATGAAGCACACGCTGCTCTGTTAAATGAGACCAAGGTTTTAATTGATGCTGCTAGCCAATCTTTGGTTCAGTATTTACAAAACCAAGATTTGACACAACTTGAAGCGACTGCAACTCAATTCCGTGAAATTGGTGGTGCGATGTTGTTCCTCAATGCAGATGCGGCTCAAAATGCGCTGAATTCAACAGCTCAATTCATTTTGAAACGTGTTGAGTCTTCAACTGCGATTGAAGCAAATGAAGTGAATCAAGCATTAGATTCATTGGCAAGCGCAGATATGTTGATTGACAATTTAAAGAACAAACAACCTGTTTTACAGGGCATGTTTAAGGTAGCATTGGACAGTAGCGAAAAACTGAAATCAGCAGCAGCCTAATGTCTAAATTGTCACTTGCGTATATCTTCAAACAACAGCAATTGCTGGTCGATGAAAACTTTCAACTTCCCGAAGTTGAGCAACTCGCAAGTGATTTAAATATCGGCACGGGTGATCAAGTGATTGCCCGTGATCTACTTGAAAATGAGCCAATTCCTGAAGGCTTACAGCTCATCCCTATTCGTCAACTTTTACAACTTTGGAATGTTCAGCAATTTGAACAAGCCAGCCGTGCTATTCAACTCTTAGAATGGCGCCGTAATCATAAATTTTGTAGCCACTGCGGTACTGCAACTCAAGTCCACGCCACAGAATATGCCATGGTTTGCCCTGCTTGCGGTTATCACCAATACCCTCGTGTAAACCCCTGTGTCATTACCGTCATTACCCGTGGTGAAGATGAAATTTTATTGGCAAAAAATGCAAAAAATGTCCGGGCAATGTATGGGCTGATCGCAGGTTTTGTTGAAGTCGGTGAAACTTTAGAAGAAGCGGTTCGTCGTGAAACTGAAGAAGAAGTTGGGCTGAAGGTCAAAAATATTCAATATCTGGCAAGCCAACCTTGGCCCTTCCCAAGTAATTTAATGATCGCATTTAAAGCAGAATATGCTTCAGGTGAACTTCAATTACAAGAAGAAGAAATAAGTGATGCGGCTTTCTTTAAATTTGATGCATTACCTGAAATTCCGTTCAAAGGAAGTATCGCCCATTCGATGATTATGCATGTCATCCATGGGTCTGCTGTTGCAGATGACACCGAAGCATGGTTATAAGTAGCTATTTTTAGTAAATAAATCATGCAATAAAAAAACCGCCATACTTGGCGGTTTTTTTATTTTCAATCATTTAACCAAAGACATTAAGGTGGACTAATTTCATCGAGTACACGCATGATTTCAGCTTTGGTTTTAAAGAAGCGACTAAATAAACTCGAAACTGAACCAATCATCGTGATGTGCCCAACACGTGGGATTTGAATCAACTGACTGTGGTTGCCTGAGGCTTTTAATCGACGATCTAAATCTTCACTATTGCTATAGCCAACGATATTGTCTTTATCCGCAGTAAATAGATAATGCTTCACTTGATTGTGCTCAACAAAATAATACGGCATCACTTGTTGATACGGTACATTTTGATCAAAGGCATCTGCACAAATCGGATCACCTTTATAATCAAAATGATATGGCCCTGCCAATCCCACAATTGCACGAATATTCTCTTTCACTTGTAGCTGATAAGGCGTCGGATGATACAGTGCAGACATGACATTAAATGCCCCTGCCGAATGTCCCATTAACACCACATTTTCCACTTCAATCTGCAACTTATGCTGAGACTGCGTCAAATAGTTTAATGCAAGGCTAAGATCATCAATTGAAGCCGGAAAAATATATTCAGGTGCGAGATGGTAATTAATGACAGCAACATCGAAGCCTTCTTTGGCAAAAGCTTCACCAATGAATCCATAGTCCTTTTTGTCACCATGCATCCACGCTCCACCATGTACAAATACGATGAGTGGACGTTGCTGACGAGGTGCTGACGTGCGATACAAATCTAGGCGATGGCGCGCTTTTAGACCATAAGGGATATTGTTTTGAACATGATATCCTTGTTTGGGTGTCAGTCGATTTAATGCATAACTGCCAAAATCATATAACCGAAAATTTCGGTATAAAGATTTAGCCAAATCCATTTTTTGCTGAAGCCGCAGAGACCATTGATTCATATTTTACAGCATCATTTCCGACATTTTATTGAGCATTTGGATCGACAGCATCCGGATCTATCGCTACAGGCGTTTGTACTTCAGGTTGCACATTACCTACAGCAGGTGTGGTGTAACTTGAGTTAATTGAACGTGCCCGTGGATTTGGGTTCTGATCAATATTATCGATTAAAGTGACAATTCGCGTTACATTACCCACTTGTTGCAAGATTTGATTTAAGTCTGTGATTTCCGCACTGTTTAAACGGCCCATCACATAAAGAACAGCATCTTCAGTATGAATGTGTACTTTGCTGTCAGATACCACAGGCGCTTTCATAATCAAACCACGGGTATTCGCAGTGACCGCAGTATCTTGCATGATGGTGCTATAGCTGATCTGATTACCCACTGTAATATAGTTATGTACAGTTTTGACATCACTCATTGAACGGACATTTTCTTCTGCCAATTCTTTTAAATGATTATCTGGCACTTGCCCAGTCAATAAGACATTGCCATGAAAACTTTCAATATTGACACGTGACTGTTTAAAACGAGTATCTAATTTATATAAGTTAATTTTTGCTGTTCGAACAATGGAAGAGTCAATAAAAACTTGTCCCAATGAGCGTGCGCCGCTTTCAGTTCCTACAGGTGCTGATCCTGTTCCATTCGAAATAAAACTCGCACAGCCAGATAAACTTGCGACACAAAGCATCGTTATTGCAATACGCTTAACCACTCAGCACGACTCCTCAAATTTCCACACGTATTTTTCTATGCGTTTACACAGTTTGTTCTATCAAAGATTAATCAACTCTTGATCAAAAGTAAAAGCATTTTCAATCCATTGCTGATGATACGGGTATTTAGAAAAGTCTTGCTGTAGTGTTTTTGCAAAGTGTTGATAAAAATCAAAACAAATTGCATCAAAGCGACAATAATAATTTTGAAAATGTGACTGTTCATTTAAAAAATGCAACGCAGTCTTCATCATCTTACGTTGTTTATGAATAGAGATACTTTCGATGGCTTGGGCATAACGGGTATGCGAACGAGCTTTAACTTCAATAAACACCAATTCTTGACCACGTGTGATGATCAAATCAATTTCACCATAACGACTATGATAATTCTGTTGCACCTGTACATAGCCTTGCTGCTCAACCAAACGCAGCGCTTGCCGTTCTGCCCACTGCCCCAGATTCATCTGTCCCAAATTCATCTGCTCTAAGTTTAGCTGCATCATTTCATCCCTAAAGTGAGATTGCCACGATGCCTTTTTTACTTCGCTCATAGCAGTGAGGAACACGCTGAATATTGTTTTGACTAATTTTGATTAGCCCTGTTCGTCCCTGAAACTCAATGCTTTTTAATTTCGGTTCTTGCAAATATTGTTTTGCGATATGCCATGTGTCTCCGCCAAAAGCTAAAAGACGTTGATATGGCATATCTACTGGATTTTCCTCATAAGCTCGGATCAGGTCAGGCCAACGTGCGTCATGCAAGGCAGGTGCATCACAAAATTTCAGCCCTACAGGAATGGGCTTTGTGGCTTCAATCGCATTGGCAACGGTATATAGTTTTGCTTTAGGTAGTTTTTTTTGACTGTTTAACCATTCATTATTGCCCAGCAACAGCACCCCTTGATTTTTGTCTAGCTTCGTTGGGAGCTGTTCAACCACTTGAATCGGCACTGAACTTTGGCTGATTAAGGACATGAGCAATAATTCATGTTCTGCCTCAGTTGCAGGCTGACGTAACACTAACACTTGCGCTAATTTGTCTTTTTCGAAGACTTTTTGGAGTGCTAAAGCATCATCACGTTTCGATAGACTGTACTGCCAGACGTTTGGAATTTGGCTGGTCGTTTCATTTAAAGCCAACACGCGGACTTTAGGCTTTGCTTTTACAAGTGCTTCAACATCTTGGCGTGCTAAAGGGCCAATCACCAATTGAGTTTTTTTATTTACCTGTTGCTTCAATATCGCTGCAATTTGCTTTTGATTTGAATCTACAAACTTAATGGGCACTTTGTAGTCTGACGATTGATATGCGCTATTGAAACCTTGCTTAATACTGGATGCGGCTCGCGCCATAGGGCCAGATTCAGGTAGAATGACCAAGACGTCTGCCTGTGCAGCAGTAAACAGACTGCTTAAAAGGCAAAGACCCAAAATTTTGTTCTTATTATCCAACATGGAGAAACCTATGAGTGCTCAGTTATTTGTTGTTGCAACTCCAATCGGGCACTTAGATGATATTAGTTATCGTGCAATTGAGGTATTGAAGTCGGTTAAAATTATTGCCGCCGAGGATACACGAACTTCCGCACAATTACTTAAACATTTTAGTATCAATACGCCTTTAACTGCTTGTCACGACCATAACGAAAGCAACAAAATAGACCAGCTCATTGAACGCCTAGAAAAGGGTGAAAATATGGCGCTGATTAGTGATGCAGGCACACCATTGATCAGTGACCCCGGCTTTAAACTGGTTCGTGCTGCACAAGAAAAAAATATTCGTGTCATTCCTGTGCCGGGTGCCTGTGCTGCCATTGCAGCTCTCAGTGCTGTCGGTCTGCCCAGTGACCGTTTTAGTTTCGAAGGCTTTTTACCTTCTAAACAGTCACAACGTCTTTTAGCACTAGAAAAACTGAAAGACGAAACTCAAACCATGATTATTTATGAAGCGCCGCACCGTATTGTGGATTGCCTAAAAGATATGTCGAATGTCTTTGGTGCCGATCGTCCTGTAGGCTTTGCACGTGAAATTACTAAAACATTTGAAACCATTAAAAAAATGTCTTTAGGTGAATTGGTTCATTTTGTCGAATCTGATCATAATCAGCAAAAAGGCGAAATCGTTTTAGTGATTGGTGGTGCGACCGAAGAAAAAGACCTAGAGCAAGAAAAGTTAGACAAATTGTTGACGCGTTTACTTCAAGACTTGTCCGTTAAAGCTGCCTCTCAGTTGGCTGCTGATTTAACTGGGATTAAAAAGAAAGTGGCCTATCAACGTGCTTTAGAGTTAACCCAAGCGAACGATTAAGCTTAATTTTTTTTTATTTTTAATTTGAACCGCTTATGGGACCTACGGGTTCTATAAGCTATCCCATACAATAATTTAAATAGAATGAAAAAAAGTTGCTTATAACATGTCCATAAATCTGTCTGTCAAAAAACCGCTGGTGTTCATTCTCTTTAATCTGGTTTGGCTCACGGCTCTTGCACATATTATTTATACTGGCATTCAACCCTATCCGCACTATATTAGTGGCGAGCAAATGACGGCCGATCATAGCGCGATTGCGATGGTCTGTGGATATTATTCCCTCTATTTTGTAGTCGGTAATTTACTGAAACTGAGCCATTTTTGGTATAGGCATCGCTATTGGGCTTATGTCGTTTTGAGTGCGGTATTACTTTTTCAATCTTTTGTTGCTGCTGTAGCAGCCATGCATGCACCACCGTATATTGCTGCATTCATTATCAATTGTATGTTTTTGCTTTTACTGCATTTTGTGTTTTATCCTATTTACGCGATCAGCCGTAAATATATGAAGCCAAAGACGACTTAAAATGACTTCACAACGTCAAAACTAAACATGCTTAGTTAAAAAATGAATGACGTTCATCATCGCACAAGCGAATGAAGCAAAAAAAAACACCACATGACGTGGTGTTTTTTCACTTTTAATCTTTTGCCGATTCGTCTGGAGGGACTTCGGTAATACGACCACCACGCGCTAAGAACGCAGCAACTTCATCTTCAAGCGCCTGACGTTGTTTTAGTTTTGCAGTCACTGTTAATGTTTCAGCTTCAGAGGTGTCACCATCAGAGGCAGAATCAGCTGCGTCACCTGCACCTTTTTCAGCTGCTTGTGCTTCATCTTCATCAACTACTGAATCTTCTGGATCATCATAATCATTCATATCAGTCATTGTGTTCTCCCCGCGAATGACTTCTGTTTGCCAGCGAATGGCTGGTTTTAAATTAACAGAAATTTAGCAATCTCTGAGCATTTCGACTAGTACCCACAATCAAAAAATCGTATCTTTTTTAATCAAAATCGTAACCTTGTTTATACGACTGTCTAAAAAATATCTGACTTTGACCTAAGCTGCATAGATTGTCTCTTTTAAAATACTCAGACCATTGGCTTGAGCCATAAACGCATCTTTTAGAACAGTCTGATTTTCCACTTGTTTTAAACCAAAGTTTCGCGCCCACACCACAGGTGAAAAAGTGGTGGTTTCTAACCAACCAATCGCGGACATACTATGCATCATGGCATCGTTTTGCCCTTTACGACGGTGCTCATAGCGCTTCAAACTTTGTTCATGTGCCCACACACCACGTTTTTTATCGGTCAAAAGCACATCGCAAAGCACTGCTGCATCTAAACAACCAATATTCACGCCTTGTCCTGCAAGCGGATGAATCACATGGGCCGCATCACCAATCAACGCTAGACCATCATGCACATATTGCTGTGCTGCTCGCGCTTTCAATGGAAATTTAGCACGCGGTGTTGCTTCTAAGACCTCGCCGAGCATGTGATGGCTTTCTCGAGTGAGCAACGCAGTAAATTCCACATCGGATAAAGCGACATATTCATCGGCATAATCATCTGGTAAGGTCCACACAATGGATTGCCAATAACCGCTTTCTTCTTTTTTCAGACTCGCCATCGGCAAAAATGCCAAAGGCCCAGTTTCTAAGAAAATTTGACGCGCTACATGCTGATGCGGTTGGGCGGTTTTAATTGCACAGCTCACACCCGCCTGTTTATAGTCCAAGACATCTAGATCGATGAAAGCTTGCTCACGGACAAATGAGTTTGCACCATCTGCACCTATCACCAGTTTTGTTTTGAGCTGAGTACCATCTGCGAGGTGAATGATCCACACACCAACGCCACGCTCAACTCGACTGACCTTAACTTGGGTTCGGTAGTCTTCAAGCTGTTCTAGCATTTTTTCTTGAATGGCTAAATTCAATATGCTTGGTTCAACCATTGAACCTAAAGCTTGCTCAACAGATGGTGTTTGCTCTGCCACATGACCAAAATTGATTTCGCCATAGCCATTTTTATTCCACACCTGCATACCAGTATAAGGCTGCTGACGGGCAAGCTTTTCCCAAACGCCCACGGTCTTGAGTAAATGAATAGTGGCTTGACTGAGCGCCAAAACCCGAGGATTCGCAACACTTTTGGTTTTTTCTGCATCCAAAATAGGTGCTGCATCCAATACCGTAGCCTGCACACCGCCTTGCGCCAACAGCAATGCCGTTAAGCCACCGACCAAGCCGCCGCCGACAATCACGGCATCCAGTACATTTGTTTGATTGAAACTCATGCTTTTAGCCCCATTGCATAATTCGCGACCAAAGGCTTGATACCCGGAATGGTGTCAAAGGCAACTAATCCTGTATTACGGATCAATTTTAAAATTGGGTTCTGGTTGCTAAAACCACGTACAACTGAATCACAGAATTTAATCACCCGCTGCTGATCGGTCAGGCGCGATTTTTCATAATCCAGCAGCATAGCTGCATCACCCAAATCGGCATTTTTTTCAACTTGCTCTGTTAAATAACGACGCAGTACATAGGCATCGCGCATACATAAGTTAAAACCCTGACCAGCAACTGGGTGAATGGTATGCGCTGCATTGCCCATCAGCACTACACGGCCGACAGCTTGTTTTTCTGCAAGCACTTGGGACAATGGGAAGCTGAAACGTTTACCCGTTTTTTGGAATTTACCTGCACGGTCGCCATAAGTTTCTTGTAAGGCATCTAAAAAATGCTGATCATTTTCATCACCCATCCACTCGCCTTCAGTTCCTTTAGGCACTGGCCAAACCACTGAACGGCGGTATTCACCCGGAAGTGGCAACAGCGCTAACGGACCGAGCGGACTAAAGCGCTCGAAACCGACATGTCCATGTGGTTTAGAGGTTTGCACCGTAGTGACAATCGCCACTTGGTCATAGTCATGCACCGATGCACCAATACCTAAGGCTTTACGGCAGAATGAGTCACGACCATCTGCTGCGATCACGATTTTAGATTGCAGCTTGAGCTGTTCTTCAGCACGCTGTGCTTCTATATATGCAAAGTCTGCATCTTGCGTCAGTGAAGTCACTTGTACGCCATCAATTAATTCAATCAGCGGTTCTTTTTTGACTTCTGTGAGCAACACACGGCCGAGCCATGCATTTTCAATAACTTGTCCAAAGCTTTCGACTTTTTCTTGTTCTGCTTTGAGTCGTGCCTTACCAAAACTGCCTTGCTCTGTAATATTCACTTCTAAGATAGGCGTGGCGTGCTCCTGCAAAGCACTCCACAGGCCAAGTTCTTGATAAATCTGCACCGTACGGCGTGACAAGGCGCTGTTTCGCGCATCAAAACTAGAGTGATAAGGCGCAAGGTTTGCATCATCATAATTTGGGTATTTAATGGCTTCTAAAAGTTTTACGCCAATTTTGGCTTTGGCCAACATGAGTGCCAGACTTAAACCGACCATACCACCACCGACAATGATGACTTCTTGCTGCATGCTTACTTCCTTTTTTATCAAGTATTCGAATTTAGGAAATTCACTCGAAATACATATAATCTGTAATGGATTTTATCTTACATCAAGGGCATGATTTTTTATAATGAAATACAAATTTGTTGCGGGTATTTGCACTGAATAAATACAAAATTAATCATCTCTTGCCGTAAATATTGATCTTTAAAAAAAGAGAAAATCACAATAAAAATGGCTAAGCCCATCAGAATCAACCATCATTTGCGTAAATCAGCGTCATTTGAACATGTCATGTTTTGATGCATTCAAAAGGATGATATCAAGCTAACAACCTGATGATCAGCATTTAGCAATTGCTCAATTATTTGAATAAGTGATTGCAGCTGCAGAAACCACTTATGTTACACCATTCGGTTTAATGAGCTTTTCATTACACAACATTTTCTGGATATATTCCGCAGCAGAATATATCCAGAAAATGTAATTTTTGTTGTGTTATTGGCGCCTTATCCTAAAGTTGATGCACGTACCAAGCTTTAATTTGAGTTAGGTACAGAGCAACTCTAAAGCGATGTTGAGCACTATTATTCAAACAGGTTTTAGCGCCAACTTTACCTTGGCATGGTGTGAAAATACTATGGCGCAAACCTTAGAAAATACGCTGCAAACCAATAATTGAGAAAGATTTACCCACCAAGCTGAGTTGTAGATTCATACCGATGTGACTGAGACAGCGAAAAAAAATCAACAAACAAACATTAGTGAATGGCTGTAATTATGATTATATGCACCCGAGTGTATGGTCCAATATGCTATAGATCTGATTTCACATGCTGAATATGCTGAACCGGCAACCGGCAACCGGACATTTGGCCGTATATGAAAAACCGGAAGAGTTTTTAAAATTAGCGACAGAATTTTTACAAAAGTCTTAATCGCAAAGTGAAGCTAAAAAGCCGATCAATGGATCGGCTTTTTTTATATTTATTTAATATTTTCCATGATTTGGTCAAAATATTGCGCTCATGTATTCAATTTATTTTCATAGCAATAGATAAAGATATAGAACACAAAAGACAGAAATGATCTCCTTAATACGGAATAATTTAAATGAATGGCTTAAGCATTAAAATGCTGGATTAATTTCTGCAATCGAATTTCTGCATCTTGATTAAAAGCATTCGCCGCTTGGTGATACCAGCGTTTCGCCATCTTTAAATCTTGAGCTGCGCCATTGCCTAGCTCATACATTAAGCCAATTTTATAGGGAGCAATTGCACAGCCTTGTTTTGCCGATTGCTTGTACAAGTTCATAGCTAGATTATAATCTTGATCAAGAATTTCGCCCTTTTCATATATTTCAGCAAGGGCCGTTCTTGCGTTTATATTTCCCTTTTCCACTGACTGATTCAGTAGATCTAAAGCAATATGAACCTCTGTTTTACATGGTTTTTTGAACAACAGCGCTGCTAACTTCAGCATCGCCGCATCATCCCCTTGATCAACCGCTTTTTGATACCATCCTTGTGCTGTTAAATCATTTTTTTCGACGCCGCATCCCATTTCATACATTTCACCCAATTTAATTTGGGCTGCAATATCCCCTCTTGATGCTAAACTTAAATAATCATCATAAGTACGCTGATTGTTATACTTAAACTTTATTTTCTTTACTGGATTATAATCACTATCAAAGATTTCAAAACCGACATAGATTTTAAAGAGTTCAATCAATAACAGCCGAACCAATTGAGTATGATAAATTAAATGATCCTTTTCGCTAAAATAATAATATTGATAATAGCTTTCCAAATCTTCATTGATCTCTTCTTTTAAACTGTTTAAATCAGTCATCCATTTTTTTTGAATTTTGCCATTTTCAACATATTCGTATAAATATCTTGTTGAAAAGTTTAACCATTCTTTTTCAAAATCTTGTATTTGCCCATCCATGTAAAGTTCATCTTCTTCCGCTTGAATGACACATCTAATTTCTGCACCCTCTTTATAAAGCGCATAGCTATAGCTTGAATTTGTGTCTGCAAAATCAAAGAATATCATCCATTTAATCGGTAACCCACTGCTCAGCAAGCTGCTCCATTTTTCAGGTTCAGTAAAAGCAAAATGCGCTAATCCGGCACTATTGATACAAACAACATGATCCGTCAGCCACTCTATATCTAATGCAGATTTTGAGTTTTCTTCAAAATAAACTAGCCAATCATTTATCAGTCTTTCAATATCCTGTTGATTGCCATTAAAGGGAATAACCACCCCAGCTTTTCTAACGCCCATAATTATGATTAAAATAAAAAATTTATACGATTAATTTTAAAAGACTTATATCTAATTTTTGTAAAAACTTAACATCAGAAAATCAACTACATTGCTAATTAACATTGTCTGTATGATTAGTATTTATATGACTACTTATAGATAAAAAAAAGCCGATCATCTGACCGGCTTTTTTCGTGCACGTTTAAGGAAACGTCTAAATTTATCTAAGTTCAATCAGTAGTCTTTAGTTTTTCAGATCCATATAAGGAACCGCAATTCATTAATGCAACATATGCAAGTTATACAGAATAGAATTTCACAATAGAGAAACTTTTGTCTCGGAACTTTAACAGTTGGGTAAATGAGATCCATACACCTACAGCAGTTTTTAGTAAATTTAAAGCCATAAGGTCAATCCTAAACTCAAGCTCTTACCTAAATGTGTTAACTGATCGAAAATTTAACTTTAGATTCTTAAAATTGCAAAAACTAATTAACAGATTCCTACCAAATATTCCATACTAGCAATTAGGATATGCTTCTGGTATTTGAACGTTTTTGTGTGTCATTTTTTTCACTTGCTCTGAGAATTGATCAAAATAAAAAGTATCATCATTAAAAACGGTTAAATAATCACCAGATTTAAAGTGAACTATAAAATCTGAGTAACCTGGCCCTCTTGCTGGTAAAATATTTTGAAATGAAAAGTTTATAATCTGATTAATATCTAAAATTAGTGCACGTTCTACACCAACAAAACCTATTTTTTTATTCAAATAGTCCAACCAAATTCCACTATTCTCACCCATTAACTCCTTTACTTTCTTAGGAATATACTTAACTCCATCATGCTCAATATGATTCACATTCAAATCAATTTTCTTTTTAAATAATATAAATTTAGTAATCTCAATATTTTCTTCATATTCGTTGTTTTCTAAAAAATATTCATATGTTCGATTATTGTAAAAATGGAGTGATGTACTGCCATCATCATCTCCAGACTCTTCATCATAGGTGTAACAAATTGAAGCATCGATACCATTGGCAAAAACAAATCTCAAATAATATTGATCTTGCCTTTCCCAACCATACTGATCAACATCAATATCCTCGTCTAACCACAATTCACGTAGTTCCTTATAACTAGCATCGGTATTAGTTTCATCATATAAATCAACAAAGAATTCTTGCACTGGCCTATTATAAATTACATTTTCTGCATATAACTCTAATTGATCAACAACAATTCCTTCTATTCTCACTTTATAAATAAACCGTAAATATTGAGTTCCATATTCAGCAAAATAAGCTTCAACCAAACCTAGTTTTTCTAACTGCTCGTACGTTGTATCCCAAGATATCATTTGCTTAGGTTCAGAATATACTTCATAACCTAAATCACCATCAGCCAAATACTCATCCAAAATTGTGATGTGTGCTGAATTAGCAGGAGACTTTCACTTGGGAGATTCTAGGCAGCTAACCGATAAAAGTCTTCTGCCATTTGATTTGGTGTCTTAAAATCCAAGCCTTTTTGAATTCTTCGCTGATTATAA
>NZ_VOZS01000027.1:0-28290 GCF_013419675.1 Acinetobacter sp. YH12069
CGCAAGAGATGCGATGGATGTCTGATGATTTGTAGTCATAAATTTAAGTCCCCACTTGTTTCTAAGTGGGGACTAAATTAAGGCTTATAGGATGAATTCAGAAGGTGTGTTCAGCGGACGCTTACTATTGAGCCAAGCTGCATAAGCTTGAGACAACATTGGCCAATCCTGATCTAACATCGCAAACCAAGCGGTATCACGGTTACGACCTTTCACAATCACATGTTGACGAAACAACCCTTCAAATTGAAAGCCAAAACGCAAAGCAGCGTTTTTCGAAGGCGTGTTCAAGTCATCACACTTCCACTCCACCCGTCTATATCCCGCTGAAAAGCATGCTTTTAACAATAGATAAATGGTTTCTGTTGCGGCGGTTGATCGCTTCATTAAACTTGAAAAAAAGACATTGCCAATTTCGATGACAGCATGTGCTGGGCGTACATTGAGCAATCCAATCCACCCTACAATGGCATCACCGACCTCAATGACATAATGCATCGAACCGGTAAAATGAAAGGATTGCTGAAAATAATCACGCAATTGCTGCATGCTTTGAATTTGAGAATAAGGCAAATACGTCCAACAGCGTTCATCAGGTTCTAGTTGTACTGTCTGCCATAGCCGCTGTAAAAGACTATCATCAAGCTGATCGGGCAACATCGGAATAAGTCGAACAGATTGCCCCTCTTCGGTTTTACATCTGAACTGGCAAGGTACAAACTGCGCCAACGTCATCCCTACGGCCTGACCCCATTGATTATATTGTTGTGGCATAGCAAATATTCTTTTAGTCAATTCAATCAAATCATTTCATGTTGGACGCCCATCATCCAGATATCACAGCTTAAATGAGTTCATTGAGTGATGAGTGTATTTTTTACATTTAACACAAGATGTGATCGATATCACAGCTTTAAAATTTTACATGTGTATAAATAAAGCCTATTCCCTATAAATTTTAAGTTTTTTACCCAATTCAACCGTTCAGTAATTTCTTTAAACGCATTTTTCCATTACACTATTCCCTATAACTTTTGTGCTTTTACTTTCGATGTGAGATCGAAGCAAAAGCTGTCTGCATGCCTTTGAAAATTCGCGTGGCCTATAATTGCAATGAACCAAACTGTCCATAATTCTATGGAAGATGCTCCACACATTCGCGTTTTGGATGAGTGGCAAGAAGCTATTCCAGAAGATTTGTACATTCCACCCGCTGCATTTGAAATTCTATTAGAGCATTTCGAAGGACCACTCGACTTTCTGATTTACTTGATTCAAAAAAATGGCTTCGACTTATTACAAGTCGATATTGCACCAATTGCATCCCAATATTTGTCCTATATGGATGCAATGAAATCTCTAGATATTGAATTAACCGCAGATTATATGGTGATGGCAGCTTTATTGGCCGATTTAAAATCGCGTCTATTATTGCCAAAACCTAAATCGACCGCGGCACATGAACAAGATCCTAAACAAGAATTGATTGACCGTTTAGAAACGTATTTGCGCATCAAACAAGCTGCGGAAAGATTAGGTCAAATGACAGTATTGGATCGGGATACTTTCGATACCAATGTCAGTTTAGGAACGATTATCGAAACCAATGATGGCTATGACATTGAATTACTTCGTGATGCCATACTCTGTGTCTTTAATCGACCAGAACCGGTTACCCACCAAATTTTGCAAGAGCCTGTCTTACTCGAAGAACGTATTGCTTATATTGAAACTAAGCTAGAGTCAGGTGAAGTATTAGACTTTGCGGACTTACTCAAACCAAGCCAAGGCCGCATGGGTGTTGTCGTGACATTTATGGCCGTGTTGGAACTGACACGCCAACAAAAAGTCCAAATTGTCGCATCAGGTGTAGAAGCACCGCTTGCAATTCAAGGAGCACGTGCATGAACACTGAACTTAAACAAATGACTGCGGTGTCTTCAGAAGATAATCTGCATGAAATTTTGATGCAGCTTGAAGCCATTATTTTTGCCAGTGAAGCGGCAGTGAGTATTGCCCGTTTAAAAGAGGCTTTCCAAGACCGTTTCAGTAAAACCGAATTACGCCAATATTTGCAGCAACTTTCAATGCTGCAACACGGCAGATCAATTGAACTTGTTGAAACCGCTCAAGGTTTCCGTTTTCAAGTACGTGCAAAATATCGTAATATTATTGCACAGACCTGGCCTGAACGACCAACTCGTTTATCGCCATCCTTGCTCGAAACTCTTTCTGTCATTGCTTACCATCAACCGGTAACCCGCGCAGATATTGAGCAAATCCGTGGGGTGACCAACAATAGTCAAATTTTACGTACGTTATTTGACTGGAACTGGATTAAAGAATCTGGTTTTCGTGAACTCCCAGGACGACCCGCGTTGTTAGTTACAACGCCTCAATTTTTAAATGCTTTTGGTCTAACCTCTTTGGGCCAATTGCCTCCCCTGCAGGATGCCAAGGAAGCTTTTATGGCCCTCGATGCGAATGCACCGAAGTCATAAATAGGTGAACTGTTGATGATAATTTCTAAGGTTATGCTGTCATGAGTGAAAAATTGCAAAAGGTGCTCGCACGCGTTGGTTTGGGTTCTCGCCGTTATATGGAAGAAGTCATTGCCGCTGGTCGTGTGAGCGTAAATGGGCAAGTTGCCCAAGTGGGTGAACGTATTGAACCGGGTGATGAGCTTCGCATCGATGGTCGTAAAGTTCAGTTCCAAATTGAAGACGAGATTCGTCGCCGTGTGTTGATTTACTACAAACCAGAAGGCGAAATTTGCTCACGCAATGACCCTGAAAACCGTCCAACGGTATTTGAACAATTACCTCAAATTACAGGTGATCGTTGGGTAATGGTAGGTCGTCTAGATATCAACTCTACAGGTCTATTGCTGTTCACGAATGACGGTGAACTGGCGAACCGTTTAATGCACCCGTCTAGCGAAATCGAACGTGAATATGCCGTTCGTGTCATGGGTGAAGTCACTCCTCAGTTAAAAAACAACATGTTACAAGGCGTTGTTTTAGATGATGGTCCAGCAAAGTTTGAGTCATTCTCTGAAATTGGTGGTGACGGTATTAACCGTTGGTATCAAGTGGTCGTAAAAGAAGGTCGTAACCGCGAAGTTCGTCGTATTTTCGAATCTCAAGGCTTAAAAGTGAGCCGTCTTTTACGCACACGTTATGGTTCAGTAATTCTGCCACGCGAACTACGTACTGGTCGCTGGATCGAGCTAGATAAACAAGATATCGACAACTTGACCAAGTCGGTTGAGCTTAAACCACGTCAAGGTACTGGCCTGTTTGGTATGGCTAAACGTCGTACTGAACGTATGCAAGACAAACCAATGGCAGCACGTCGTGGTGGTTACTTACGCCAACAACGTCGTGACAGTGACGAAAACCTGCCACAACAAAGCAATGGTTATCAAGACAACCGTGGCGAACGTCGTACTGGTCGCACTGAAGGTGGTTTCCAAGGCAATGGATTTAACCGTTCAGAGCGTCGCAACGAAGGTTTCAACAATAACCGTAATGATCGCAACAGTGAAAACTTCGGTAACCGTGAACGTCGTAACGACAATTTTGGCAATCGTGAGCGTCGCAATGACTCTGTGCCAAGTCGTGCATTTAGCGGAAACAACAAAGGCTTTAAGAAATTTTAATTTCTTAAGTATAAAAAAACCGCTCATTTGAGCGGTTTTTTATACCAACACTAAACAAATTGTTCAGTGGTTTGTGGAATCGCACTCAGCAAGCGTTTGGTATATTCATGCTGTGGCGATCGATACAACTCATCCGAGTTTGCAATTTCAACGATATCACCATGGTTCATCACCATGATTTGGTCAGAAATATATTTCACCACAGATAAATCATGTGAAATAAAGATATAGCTCAAACCAAATTCATCTTGTAAATCTTGCAATAAATTTAGAACTTGGGCTTGAACCGAAACATCTAGGGCAGAGACAGACTCATCACAGATCAAAATTTCAGGCTTTAAGGTCAAGCATCGTGCAATGGCAATACGTTGACGCTGACCACCAGAAAACTCATGTGGATAGCGATAAAATGCTTGGGCAGGCAAACTGACACGCTCTAGTAAATCAAACGCCATTTGCTCTCGTTCTGCATCATCCTTCCCTATCTGATGCACTTGCATCGGCTCCATCAGAATTTGACCCACCGTAAAACGTGGATTAAGCGAAGCATATGGGTTTTGGAAAATGATCTGTATTTTGCGCTGATATTGGGTAAATTCTTTTTCGCTCATCGCCAAAATATCATGACCTTCAAACAGCGCCTGACCACCTGTCGCTTCCTGTAGACGCATCAGTAAAAGGCCGATTGTAGTTTTACCTGAGCCAGATTCTCCAACCAACCCGAGCGTTTTACCTTTCGCCAGTTGAAACGAGACACCTTTGACCGCCTGATACTCATCCTTACCAAATAAACCCTTGCGACTATAAAACGATTTTTTTAAGTCTTTGACATCTAAAATAATCTGTTCATTACCCGTAAGACCACGCGTTCGTTGTCTACGGGTTTCCTCAGATAAATGCACATCCTCAATCAGCTCATCACCATTTTGACGCATAAAATCACTGATCATCGGTAATTTATAAGGACGCTCTGACATCTGTGGACGACACTTAAGCAAAGCTCGAGTGTAGATATCTTTAGGATGATCCAGCACTTCATTGACCAAGCCTTGTTCACGGATTTCTCCATGACGCATGACAATCACCTGATCGGCAATTTCGCTTACCAATGCTAAATCATGCGTAATGAACAGCATCGACATCTCACGTTTCTTTTGCAAGGCTTCAAGTAAATCTAAAATTTGCTTTTGAATCGTCACATCAAGTGCTGTGGTTGGCTCATCTGCAATCAATAACTTCGGCTCACATGCAATTGCCATTGCAATCATGACCCGCTGTTGTTGACCACCTGACATTTGGCTAGGATAGGCATCAATTTTCGTTTCAGGAGAAGGAATACCTACTTCCTTCAATAATTCCAAAGTCCGTGCTCTTGCCTGCTTACGCCCCATACCTAGATGAAGTCGTAATACTTCGGCAATTTGATCGCCCACCGTAAAGACAGGATTGAGTGACGACATCGGTTCCTGAAAAATCATTGCAATATCTTTACCACAGATATTACGCATTTCTCTTGGAGACAGACTCAGTAAATCCTGCCCTTCAAAAATAATTTTACTCTTTGCATCTATACGGCTTTGATCACGTGGCAACAGCCCCATAGTTGCCAACGAGGTCACCGACTTGCCACTGCCAGATTCTCCCACAAGCGCCACAGTTGTATTGGCAGGAATGTCAAAAGATATTCCTTTGACCGTTTCGATATAGCTTTTATCTTCGGCTTTAAAGCTCACTTTCAGGTTTTGAACACTGAGGAGCGTTGGTTTAACAGTTTGATTTTGTTCCGTCATCCTTTACTCCTCCTTATTTCAATTTTGGATCTAATGCATCACGCAATGCATCAGTAAACATTGAAAATGCCGTAACCAAAACCGCCATCGCTACAGATGCTGCGATAAGTTGCCACCATTTACCTAAAATCAATTCACTTTGTGCTTCATTAAGCATACTTCCCCATGACACAACCCCAACAGGAACACCAAATCCCAAGAAGCTCAAAATCACTTCTGACTTAATAAAGGCCACCACTAAAATCGAGATTTGCACCAATGCAATATGACTGACGTTCGGAAAGATATGCACAAAGATGCGTCGGAAATGACTCACCCCTATCGCTTTGGCAGCGAGTACATATTCACGCGAAGTATGTTTCATATACTCTGCGCGAATCAGACGATACACCCCCGTCCATCCAGTAAGCCCTAGAATGAGGACAATCGATAAGATCCCCTTTTGCTGTAGTACAGCAGCAATCGCAAGAACCAAGAGCAAATACGGAATCGAGGTAAAAATGTTATAGAACCAGTTTAAAATATCATCAACCCAACCACCAAAGTAGCCAGAAATTGCCCCTAAAATTGTCCCAATCACGACAGCAAGTAATGCAGCTACCACGCCAACAATAATAGATGTTTCAGCACCCTTAATGGTTTTTTGCAGGACATCCTGCCCCCATTTATCCGCACCAAACGGTAAAGTTTGTTTTAGCTCGCTTTGTTGATCTAACAAATGACCACCCAATTGCTGATCAATCGCCTTCATATCTTCTGCTAATGGATCGACAACGCCATAGTAGTCAATTGCATTGGCACCACCTTGCTCAGTCGCAATCTCTGCATTCAGTTCAGCAATTACATCCTTTAAAGGATCAACAGGATTTTCAGGCAATGCCATATCTTCTGCTGATGCTTTGGTTTTGGCTGTTTCATTGAGTTCCGCCCCAATAAAACTTGGAGGTGCATAACTAACTGCCACTTCTTTATTCCAATTGGATGCAACCACGCCTGTCATCGACAATAGCAACACCACGAAATAGCACAGTACAACGAACAACGACACCATCGCTAATTTATCGGCCTTTAGGCGTCGCATCGCCAACTTCCACAAGCCAGTCGATGCAGGTGTTGATGCCGTTGCTTTGGTCTTATTGAATATTCCTAGCATAGGCCACCTACTTCAACTGAACGCGAGGATCGACAAGTTTATAAATCAAATCCGCGATTAAGTTAAAAATCATTGTAGCCGCTGCAACGTAGACTGTAATCGCCTTAATGACAGGGAAGTCACTGCGTTCAACAGCAATAATGACTTCACGACCAATACCCGGAATACCAAAGAATCGTTCAATCAGGAAAGCGCCTATCAGCAGTGCCGGTAGACTCGACATGACATCGGTAATAATTGGAATTGAGGCGTTACGCAGTACATGTACACCTAAAATACGGCTTTCACCCACACCTTTTGCGCGCGCAGTTCGAACATAGTCTTGATTGACTTCATCCAATACAAAACTGCGGTATAAGCGCAAAGTTGGCGCAATACTCACCACCAACATAATTAATATAGGCAGTAAACCGTATTTAAATAAGTTTTCGCTAAAGTGATCACTCCAGCCTTGAACCGGAAACCAACTCAACTGATATGCAAATACGTATTGGAAAACAATAATGTAAACCAAAATACTGATCGACATACCAATCGTACAAAGCATCATAATCATACGATCGGTTAATGTGCCACGAACTGAAGCCACAGCAAGTGCCAAACCAATTGAAATGATCGTTTGCAAAATAGTTAAAGGAATTAAAATCGTCAGTGACGGTCCTAGACGGGTCAAAATAATATCTGACACCGACTCACCTGTACTCCAACTCATTCCATAATCAAAAGTTAAAATCTGCTTAATGAAAATCCACAATTGTACATAATAGGGTTGATCAACCCCCAACTGTTGACGGATGTTTTCAATTTGCTCTGGGTTCGACATTTTGCCTGCTAGAATATATGCAGGGTCCCCACCTACCCAGTTAAATAAGAAGAATATGAGCAGAACAACCCCCAACATCGTTGGGATCATCTGCCATATACGCCGTATGATATATGCCAGCATAAAGTTGTCCTTACTTCACTCGTTGTCCAGTAATTTCATCAAAGAAAGCTTTGTTATCAGGTTTACGACCTAAGAAATCATGCACCAATTTTTCTGCTTCATATTGACCACCTTGCGACAAGATCGTTTTGCGGTAGCGTTGTCCCACTTCAGGGTTATTTAGGTTATCTCCGAAAGCAGACAACATATCGAGTGCCATCACTTCAGACCACATATAGCCATAATAGCCAACTTGATAACCGCCCATGATATGGTTGAATTGTCCTGGGAATTCAGTACTTGGGACATAGCCTAAAGCTGTCTCGCCTTCCATTTTCTTCCAAACATCTAAAGGTTTAACACTCAAAGCATCTGATGAGTGAAGTGCCATATCATATTTTGCATACAAGGCTTGACGTGCATAATGTAAACCACGTCCATAGCTATGAACTGCTTTTAATTTATTAATCAGGGCATCATCTACAGGTGGACACGCTGGATTACAGTAATTTGCAAGCGTAGATAAAGTTTCTTTACGACGTGCCCACTCTTCATACATTTGTGAAGGCGCTTCTACAAAGTCGCGCTCTACTGAAGTCCCCGATTGAGATGCATAGCGTGTATTGGACAAAATACCGTGTAAAGCATGACCAAACTCATGAACAAAGGTTTCAAGTTCATCACTATTTAAACCTTTACGGTTAAAGTTGGTCACTAAAGCAGAAATCGGTTTACGCTTAGTCAAGGTACTACCACCTTTTACGCCCCAAACAGCTGCATGACCGTACTTCCCTTCACGTGGGTATTTATCGATATATAAACCACCAAGCAGCTCACCGGTCTTTTTATCTTTTACATCATAATATTCAACTTCTGACTGCCAAACATCAACTTTCGCAGGCTTAAATTCAATGCCATAAAGGTCAGATGAAATGGCAAAAATCCATTCTTGAGATGCTTGGGTTGGGAAATAGTCACGCAATTTTTCTTGATCGATTTGATACTTTTCTTTGCGAAGTTTTTCACTCCAATAACTCTCACTCCAGCGATTGATTTCAGCTTTTTCGAGTGGAATTTTCAGGCTTTTCGCTTTGAACTCACGTAAAGTCTCAACTTCTTTTTTCTCTAAAGGTGCCACCGTTTGATGAACATCGGCTAAGAACTTATTCACTGTTTCAGGGTCTTTTGCCATACGGTGTTGCAACACCCATTCGGCATAGCTTTTTTTGCCAAAGAGCTGCGCAATTTCATAACGTAAATCCATTGCTTGCTTTAACAATACTAAGTTTTTCTCAGTACCACGACGCGTGAATGCAGTTTGGTAACGCTTACGCGCATCATCGCTTTCTGCTAGTTCCATAAATGGACGGTATTCTGGGTATTCAAAACCGAGCAAATAATTGCCCTTTTCATTTTTCTTTAAGCCCGAAATATAGCTGTCTGGCAAGCCTTTCAACTCCGCCGGTGTAAACTCCAGTTTTTCTTTATTATCTCGTACATTACGCGCATATTCTTGTTCAATTTTTGCTAATTCATCAAAGATAGCTTTCAAACGAGCACGTTTTTCAGGTGTAAATTGTACCCCTGTATTTTCAAAACCATCCAAGATGTCCTGACGCATTTTTTTATCAATTTCGTCATTGGTTTTGAGTTTTTTAATTTGCTCATAAAGTTTTGGATTTTGATAAACCGAAGTTTGAAACTCCATAATTTTAATTTCACAATCTTCCGCAGCCTTACGTAAAACCTCATCAGGATCGACGTTGCTATATAGTCCGATTGGTCCATAAAAATCTTCAAATTTGGCAAAAATATGATCCCACTCCGCCAAAACAGGTGCTGCTTTTGCATTATTTTTTATCTTTTTTTGCTCAAATGCCGCTAAATCTGTTTTCACTTGCTGAATTTTGGCATCACACAGCGCAGGTATTTCTTTGGCTTGGAACTTTGGCAAAGTACTCCGTATTGAATCTTCGGCTTGAACGAATTGGCTAGCGCCGATCATCAACATACTGAGGGTGGTGAGTTTCAAAGCTTTATTTTTCATAATTTCTCCAGTTTTGTTCCATTTTATTTTTTCGGGTCAATATCGATGTACATCCATTCTGTTGCCAAAATTGGATGCTTTTTATAACCAATCACGCGTGGTTGCGACAACACACTACGGTAACGTGCATAATTAATTTGGACAGGCATGTACACTTCTAATATGCGTGACATTTTCCGATAGATTGCATCACGCTCCGGTCCCGGTTCCATACGCTGCGTCTGTTCATATAAACGGTCGTATTCAGGAATTTTTGAACAGCCGTTGTTGGTGACATTGATATTTTTGCCATAGAACAATTGCATAAAATTGTCTGCATCTGGATAGTCTGCGATCCACGCAGATGCTTTAAACATTGTTTGACACTGTTTTTCGGCTTTTAAAGCTTCTGCAAATGGCATCGACTTTGTTGTCATTTTAATTTTGATGCTATCTAAAGTTTTCTTCCAAAATTCACCCAACTGCTGACTACGGCTACTATTGCCCGATATCGTCATTTCAATCGTAAGCGGTTTACCATTCGGTTGAGTACGCCAGCCATCTGCGCCGACTTTATAGTTATAACGATCGAGCAATAAATTTGCCGCTTTAACTGAGTATGGAATACTCGACTTATAATTCGGGTCATAACCGACAACGCCGAGTGGAATTGGGCTTTGTAATTTTTGTGCATCACCATTCATCAAAATTTTGATTTGATTATCTGCTGAATAAGCCATCGCCATTGCACGACGTAATGCAATTTTTTCTTTACTAAAACCTCCAACCACAGGGTTTTGCATATTCCAATAGTGATAGTCGATAGAGGGGTCAGAAATCCGCGACATTTGGATGCCTTTTTTAGCCAACTCAGGCTTTAGCTCTCCATCTTTTAAGGCTTGTACCGACAAATCTCCATCTAGTACCAACAAATCCGCTTCATTTTTTGCAAAGGTCAACCAACGTGATTGTGATTCTTCCATCACCTGAATATCAATCACGCCAATTTGCGGCATTTTTTTGCCTTGCATGACTTTTACAATCTTTTCATCTTTGGCATCTGATGCCTTGAAGTCCCAGACAAAACCACGATAGTTGGGATTGGCCTTTAAAATAATTCGTGAGCCAGGTGTCCAGCGCGTCAAAATATATGGCCCTGTACCCACCGGTTTACCCATCACAAAACCCGCTTTGTCTCGATATTTTTCGACCACTTCACGTGCCATAGCCGATGCAGGTTGATGAGCCAATAACATTGGAAAGTTTTGATCTGGAGAATTTAAACGAATGACAAGGGTATACCGATCAGGGGTTTGTATGCCTTCAATGGGCGCATCATAATCAAACTTACCTGTTTTTTTTGCCTTTTCTAAAACCTTCTCCATCCCTAAAATACGACCATCAAGTAGCCAACTGTTTGGTGAACGAAGTTGTGGATCGACTAAACGTCTAAAGGTATATGCATAATCAGCCGAGGTTAATTCTCTTTTTTTGCCTTTAAATACAGGATCATCAGCAAAAAAAATGCCTTTTTGCAGGCGAATGGTATAAGTCAAACCATCAGCACTGATTTCTGGCATCGCAGCAGCCGTTTTAGGAACCAACTTTGCCGGTGATGCTAAATAGTCATAGGTATATAAGGTTTCAAAGATTGAGGTATTCACATGTGCAGAATACAGATCATGTACGCCAACTGGGTCAAAACCTGTTTCTGCGACAGGGAAAATATGACGTAAAACTTTATTTGGATCTGCTGGATTCTTTGCCAATGCTAATGTCGGCATCGTAGTGAACAACACTCCCCCCATCAAACACGCTGTAGCAAATTTGGTTAGCGTAAAATTCGAATTTCGCTTCATTGTAATCCTGACTCAATTATTTTTTACTAGGCTGAATATCGAGATATTGCCAACTGGTGTTCATCATTGGATGTGTTTTATACCCCTGAATTTCAGGGTGAATTAACCAATTACGAATCCGTGTAGAATGGATAATCCAAGGGTTATCCGCTTCAATTTGACGGTTCATTTTTTCATAAAAAGGTTCACGATCTTTAGGTTTCAACACAATAGCTTGCTTATATAATGCGTCATAAGCTTTAGATTGATAACAACTTAAATTCCCTTGTCCTGAATTTGGCCCATATAGTAATTGAGCAAAGTTCTCCCCTTCAGGATAATCTGCAATCCACGCTCCAGACCACATCATATATTTACATTGCATTGCTTCTTTTAAATTGTCAGCAAAGTTACTGACCTTAAACTGTACCCGTATCCCAATGGCATCGAGATTTTTTTTCCACAACTCAGATTGAATCACTGATTTAGAGCTATTTTCAGTATTTATTTTTAAGATCAACGCTTTACCATCGGGCAAGGTTCGATAACCATCAGCACCTTTCTTATACCCAAATCGATCCAGTAATTTATTGGCCAGCAATGGATTATATCCCAAACTACTGCGATATTTTGGATTAAAGCCACTCACGCCTTCTGGTAAAAACATTTCAGCCTTTACGGCCTGCCCTTGATATAACTGTTTAATCGATTCAGCTTGATTGTATGACATGCTGATGGCACGGCGTAAAGCGATCTTTTCAAGGCTTTGACCACCGACAAGCGGGTCTTGCATATTGAACATGCTGTAGGTGATTTCAGCGTCTTTATTTGGATAATGCTTAATGCCGAGCTTTTGCATATCAGGCTTAAGTTTATTTTGAGAATCTAAGGCTTGTGGGACAGCATTTGAGGTCAATTTATCAAAATTTAGCTGCCCTGTTTTAAATGCTAACCACCGTGACTGTTCTTCTTCAATAATACTGACGGAAACCTTGCCGATTTGTGGCATTTTCTTCCCGTTCATTTCTTTAACTAACTGATTGTCCCAAGCGGTGCCTGTCGATTTAAAATTCCAGACAAAACCACGATAATTCGGGTTTGCAACCAATTCTATCTTGCTACGTGGAACATATTTACTGAGCTGATACGGTCCTGTTCCCACAGGATGCTGTGCAATTTTATTGCCATAAAATTCAACAACTTCTTTTGAAATTGCACCAAACGTAACATAGGCCAAAATATATTGAAAATTATAGTCAGGGCGCGTCAAAGTAATTTGCAAAGTATAAGGATCTATCGCTTTTAGGCCGGCAATAGCCGCATTGTAATTAAATTTTCCTGACTTCTTTGCATCCGCAACGACCGCATCCCCTCCTAAGATTTTGCCATCAATAAATGAATAGGTCGGAGAACGGTTAGCTGGATCTAAAATTCGTTGAATCGCGTAAATGTAATCTTGCGCAACTAGCTCGCGTTTTTTTCCCTTAAAGGCTGGATCATCTGAAAAATGGATGCCTCGTTTGATTTTGAAGGTATAGACTTTTCCTTCTTGTTCAATCTTTGGCATCGCTTCAATAGTATTTGGAACAAGAACAACAGGACGTGCTAGATAGTCATATTTCAATAAGGGTTCAAAAATGGCTTCCGCAATATTGCCACTATAATAATTATAGGTTTTGACCATATCAAAACCATCATCCGGTGCTTCAAATGCAATATTTAAAACTTTATTCGATTGTGCAGAAGCTTGAACCTCGGCCATCATCCCTGTTGAAATTAATAATGCAAGGAGCGCTATTTTAAATTTTCTAGTTTCCAAACCTTTTCCTTTCTGATGATTTTTTAATAATACAAAGCCGCAAGCAGACTTTAAATAAAGCCACCCTCACTAAAATAAAACAATCCAGTTTAAATTGAGTTTTAAACGTAGAACTTAATACAGCAATTAATATAAAGCGAAATTCATGCCACCACTCCTTGGTTGAAAGTTATCTGAATTAAATATCCTTTTAAATTCATTTTTTAAGATAAATTTATACTAATAGTGACTTTCCGAGTAAAGCTCGTTTTTATCAAAAATTCAACTCTTGGATGTGTACTCATCCATGCACATTCTGCACAAATATAATACATTCCTGATTCATAATGGATCACGATCAGATGAAATGACAGATAAAAGACAACTAAGCCACTGAATTTATAATTTTTTATTTTTTATTTATTTATCTTATTAGCCTTATAAATCAAACACATAAATATGAATTAAATCACACTTTTTGAGGTTTAATTTGCACCCAATCATGTTTTTAAATTTTTTTTTGATCAAAAGTTAAATTCCTAATAAAACCTAATTAAAAGGATAACTTTAAAAAAATATACTTACCGTTCATCTTAAATTTCTCCACTTTAAAACCAATAATGTAGATATTTATTAGTATTTTATATTTGAAAATAAAATTTAAATATAAATTTGGCACTTGAATTGCTTAAAAAGAATCAAGCAATATCGCTAACTACAACAAAAAGGAATACTTTTACTATGAAAGAGAAAAAAAATGCTAAATCTGTGGGGGGCACACCATTTAGCAAAACAATACTTAAATTAAGTACTCTTAGTTTAAGTATGCTGTGTTTATCTTTAGCGCATGCAGCAGAAACAAATGAAGAAGAAACAGTTAAGCCAACGAAAGTAGCCAAAGTAACTGTGACTGGTTCATCCATTAAAGGGGTTTCTGCTCAAAGTTCTTCACCTATTACGGTGATTAAAGTTGAAGAATTAACTAAACAAGGGGTTACAACGACTGAAGAAGCCTTAATAAAAATTAGTGCGAACCAAGCGGGATACAGTACAGCGCAAAACGTTGGTGCAAGTAATACATCAGGCTCAACAGCGAACTTACGTGGCCTAGGATCAGATAAAACCCTTGTCCTACTTAATGGACGTCGTTTGGCTTATAGCCCATTTAGTACCTCTGAAACCAACTTAAATACCATTCCGCTTGCAATGGTCGAACGTATTGAGGTTTTACGTGATGGTGCCTCTGCAATTTATGGTGCAGATGCAATCGCAGGTGTAATTAACTTTATTACCAAAAAACAATACACAGGCTTAGGTATTAGCGGTGGTTTACTCAAACCAGAAGATAAAGGCGGCGAAGAATACGATGTTTCGATTTTTGGTGGCTATGGCGACTTAGATGAACAAGGTTTTAACGTTTATGGCGCAATTGACTACCGTAAAGCCAAAGAAATTATGGCAAAAGACCGTAAAGTCAGCCGTCGTGGTGGCCTTCTACCTGAGTTAGGTATCGATGCTGGTTCAGCAAATGGCTTCCCTGCTAACTTTCTTGATCCAAACGGCGGGGCTTTAGATGCTGACGGAAATCCTGAAGGTGTATTAGCGAACCCGTATGGTGGTGCAGCCAATTGTAATAATTTAACCAATGTCACTGAAGATGGCGGACTCTGCTTCCTCAATACGCAAGCTTTAATTGGTATTCAGCCAGAAACTGAGGACTTGTCTGCAATTGGTCGTGCAACCATCAAACTTAGCGATAACTTCAACGCTATTGGTGAATATGTCTATGCAAAAAGCAAAGTGACGACTTCTATTGCTCCAGACGTCTACAGCCGCTCTGTCACGATTCCTAAAAGCAGTCAATATTATCCAGGCGAGGGTATTACCCCTGGTGTTGATGGTCTAAGTGGTGATCCATTACAACTTTACTTACGCTCTCAAGCAGGCAACCGTGTTTCACAATCTATCAATGAATCACATCGTATTTTTGCTGGACTTGAAGGTGAAGCATATGGTTGGGATATCAACGGTGGCGTAACTTACGCAAAAGGCGAAGCATCGGATAGCTTTGTTAGTGGATACTTAAATCGTAACAAACTACAAGAAGGATTAAATGACGGCACAATCAACCCATTTGGTCCATCTGCAGATGCTAACGTTTGGAACTCTTTAAATGTGAGTGGTACAACAAACGAAGCAACACTTGATTCCACAACATTTGACTTTACCGTGAGCCGCCCGATTTACACCTTACCAGCTGGTGATGTTGGTTTTGCATTTGGTGGAAGTTTTACAACTCAAGATTGGGAAGCAAAAGTTAACTCTGAGTTAGTACGCCTTGTACCGGGTAGTGGTATTGACCCTGACAAACCTCTGAGTAAAGGTGACCGAGATATTACTGCCGCTTTTGCTGAGCTTCAAATTCCAATTACCAAAACGATTGAAGCTCAACTTGCAGCACGTTATGACGACTACAGCGATTTTGGCGACACTTTCAATCCAAAAGTCGGTATTCGTTGGGAACCAATGAAGCAACTTATGTTCCGTAGTACATACAGTACTGGTTTCCGTGCTCCAAGCCTTTGGGAAATTAATGCGCAACAAAGCAAAACCTACACTGGCGCAAAATATAACGACCCTGTCCTTTGTCCAGGCGGTAATCCAACTTCACCTCAATATCAAACCGAATGTAATACTCAGTTCTACCGTATGCAAGGTGGTAACCCAGATCTTCAGCCAGAAGAATCTAAAACATTTACCGCTGGTTTTGTTTACGAACCAATTAAAAACTTAGTTTTAGCTGTTGATTATTACAACATTGAAATTGACGAATTAGTTGGCCAAGTGGGTGAAACTTCAATTTTTGAAGATCCTGAGAAATATGCTTCATTATTCGTGCGTGGTGCCGATGGTCGTATTGAATACATCAATACCATTCTAATGAATACAGGGGGTATTAAAACTCAAGGTATCGACATTAGCTTAGATTATCTTTCACCATTAACCGCGACAGGTCGTTTCGGCTTTGGCATTAATGGTACCTATGTCATCAAAAATGACTATCAAGAAGAAAAAGATGGTGCTTGGGAAGGCTTAGTTGGCGTGTATGACGATCCAGCTGTTTTACGTTGGAAACACACAGCAAATCTAAACTGGAGTTATGAAAACTGGAAAATGATTTTTGAACAACAGTTCTTCCGTGGTTATGACGACCAAAACCAAACTGGGAAAGCACAGTTCGACAAACATCGTGTTCCTGACTACACCCTTTATAACATTGCAACAACTTACAGTGGATTTAAAAACTTAGAGCTCACTGGTGGTATCAAAAATATCTTTGCTGAAGAACCTGCAGCATCGAACGTTTTAGATAACTTCCAATATGGCTATGACCCACGTTATAGCGATCCTACTGGTCGTACATTCTATGTCCGCGGTACTTACAAGTTCTAAAAGCTAAATTTGCAAGTACGATTCCAATAGGAATCGTACTTGCACTATTTATTTAATTAATTAGTCAAACATAAAAAATGCAAAAAACACTTATATCTCAAGTGCCAATTTCACTATTGATTGTTTGTCTCACATTTCAGGAGTAGTAATGGGCAAAAGCTTTTCCGAATTAGAAAATAATTCCGGCAAACGCCTGATCGGAATTGGGGCAGTCATTCTTCTGCATCTCATTGTACTCTACGGATTAATTACTGGCCTTTCCAAAAAAGGTGAGAAAACTGTAGAAGAACCTGTTGAATTAATCATTATTCAAGATAAAAAACCTGAGCCAGAAAAACCGAAACCAATTGAGAAACCACCTGAATTACCAAAACTCGTTAAGGAAGTGCTCAAAACACCAGACCCTCAACCTGAACAAAAGGTCGTTGAAAAAGCTGCACCAACTCAAACAGTTAAAGCCGTTTCAACACCTACGCCTACAGCTTCCCCATCTCCTAGCCCTGTTGCAGCACCTGCACCAGTCGCTGCGGCAGCACCCGCTCCTGCCCCTGCTCCAAAACCAGCTGGGGAAACACGTGGTGCATCTGAGGGAAGCGTTGGATGTAAAGAACCAGATTACCCTCGTGAAGCTGCAATGGCAGAAGAAGTAGGAACTGTCCGCATCTCTGTATTGGTTGGGCCTGACGGCAGTGCGAAACAAGTGAAGGTCAAAAAATCGAGTGGTACTAAATCTCTAGATAAGGCTGCTAGCAAAGCATTCAGCTTATGTACATTTAAGCCTGCACTCAAAAATGGTGAGCCAGTTGAAGATTGGTTTGATATTGAATACGAATTTAAACTTGATTAATGAATCTACAAAAATTTGGAGAATATAAATGAATAAAATGATGAAATCTGCGCGTATTTTTGCATCTGCTACAGTTTTAGTAACAAGTACATTACTCCCACTGCAAGCAGCATTTGCTGAAGAATCTGCAAATACTGCAACAACACAAGTAGAAACTACGAATACAACAAATACACCTGCACCGCCACCAATGCCTACAGCAACCAAAGAAGTCTATAACCCGTATGGCTTAGAAGCACTATGGCGTGAAGGTGACATCGTTGCTAAATCGACACTCTTTATCTTGGTCCTGATGTCGATTGGAACTTGGTACATCATGGTCACTAAATTTATTCAACAAGCTAAAATTAAACGTCAAGGCAAAGAAGCCGAAGCTAAATTTTGGGATGCTGCTTCAATTGATAGCGCAGCAGAAACCTTAGACGAATCGAGTGCATACCGCTTTATTGCAGAAAAAGGCATTAATTCAACCAAAAAACATGGCGGTAATCTGCTGGAACGTATCGACTTCAACACATGGGTGACTATTTCAATCCAGCGTGCTATCGATAAAATTCAAAGCCATTTAAGTGGTGGATTGGCTTTTCTCGCAACTGTCGGTTCGACTGCACCATTTGTGGGTTTGTTCGGTACAGTTTGGGGTATTTACCATGCTTTAACGGCAATTGGTATTTCAGGTCAGGCATCTATTGATAAAGTTGCTGGCCCAGTCGGTGAAGCCCTGATTATGACGGCAATTGGTTTGGCTGTAGCAGTACCTGCGGTTCTTGGCTATAACTGGTTAACACGTCGTAATAAGGCAGTTCTAGATAATGTTCGTACCTTTGGTTCAGATCTACACACCGTACTTTTAAGCGGTGAGATCAAAAACAATAATAACGACACCAAATAAGAGAGGCATCAGCCATGGGAATGATGGTCAATTCAGATGGTGACGAAGATGATGTAATTTCAGCCATTAATACAACACCTTTGGTTGATATTATGTTGGTACTGCTCATTATTTTCTTAATTACAGTACCTGTTGCAATCCATACAGTTCCGGTGAAGTTACCTGAGGAAAAGAACACTCCTTATGAAACCAAACCGATCAATATTCAGATTGCTGTCAATAAAAATGGCGATATCTTCTGGAATGAAAAATACATTGCAGATAAAGATACGCTGATCAGTCGACTACAAGCGGAAGCTAAAAAGCGTCCGCAACCTGAAGTTCATATCCGTGGCGATCAGGTGACAAAATATGAAGCGATTGATGAAGTCATTAGTGCAACACAAGCAGCAGGAATTGGCAAAATTGCTTTTGTCACTACTCCTGTTGCCGCACCATAATCGGATGAGGGACAAGGTATGGGAATGAATGTCGGTTCCGATAAAGACGATGATGTTATGTTGGACGTCAACATGACGCCATTGATCGATGTGATGTTGGTTTTGCTCATTATGTTTATTATCACAATTCCAATTCCAAATAATTCGATCAATATTGATTTGCCAAACGGTACGCCACCGCCAACCAATGAAAAGCCGCCTGAGCCGGTCACTTTACGCATTGATGCACAAGGTAAATTATTTTGGAATGGTCAACCCGTTGCCAATAAGCAAGCTTTAGAAACACTTTTTGCTGGTGTTGCACAACAAGCAGATCAGGATACGATCAAAGTGCAACCTGACAAAATGACAGAATATAAAGATGTCGCAATGGTGATGGCCGCAGCACAACGTTTGAATGTCAAAAAAATTGGGGTCTCAGCAAATCAATAATTGCTCCCCAACAAAAAAAGCCAACTGATCACCTCAGTTGGCTTTTTTAATTCTTCACAGAAATCTATACAGTTAGTGACTCAGAAATAAACACATAGTATTTATTAAGTATTTTTCTGCTTCCAAAAATCATATAGCTCATGATCAGAGTTTGGCTTTAACTGACTAAAACTCAACCCTTGCTGTTCATGTGGTTCATGTCTTAATTTTTCGGCAATCTCTGCTGTAGATAAACCAGAGGCTTCTGCATCAGCATTTGAATAGGCATACACAATTTTTTCAACTCCAACCATTCGCAGAGCCGCCAAACACATTGGACACGGTTGTCCGCTCGCATAAACGACACAGTCCTTCAAAGACGTCGTATTTAAATTTTGTGCGGCTTGTCTTAATGCATTTAACTCGGCATGAGATGTGGGATCGCCTGAGATTAATATTTGATTCACCCCTGTACTCACCACAACGCCATGCTTAACGATCACAGCACCAAATGGTCGACCAGCTTGCTCAATATTTTCTTTCGCAAGTTGAATCGCAAGTTCTATAAACGCATGATCCGTCATAATTACACCCTATCATTGTCAATATATAGAGTTAGCCCATTATGCCAATACAGGAACATCAATCCATAACGCCTCTGGAAAGAGTTTGGCTAAATATGCTTTTAAATATTCAGCAGTATCTCTAGAAATCAATGCATCTTGCGATTCATCATTTAAATTATAAGCCAGTGCATAAAGTGCTAAGCCACGACTTTTTAGTGCTTCCAAACTTAAAATCGTATGGTTAATGCTGCCCAAACGCCCCGAAGTCACCAAAATAACGGGATATTGCTTCTCTACAACATAGTCGATGGTTAAAAGGTCCGTAGTCAATGGCACCATCAACCCTCCCGCACCTTCGAGTAAAACGTTGTCATATTTTTCAGTTAAACGTTTTGTCGCGTATTCAATTTTAGCAAAATCAATGTCACGCCCATCGAGTTTGGTGGCGAGATGTGGCGACGCAGGATAACTAAATATTTCAGGCATCGTAAGTTTGGTTTCATCTTCGACCAACAACCTCGTACCCATAATTTGACGATGTTGTTCTATATCCTCAGAAATATCGACATTGCCTGTTTGAATCAACTTTTGCGTGATCGTTCGCACCCCTTGTTCATTCCATATTTTAGCCAAATAGCCCGTGGTATATGTTTTACCGATGCCTGTATCGATCCCACTAATGAAATAAACTTGCCCTGTCATGGCATTCTCCGTGCAATACAAAAAATCGGATGATAGGTCAGTGCATAACGCATCTGCCCAGACTCATCACGCAAAGAAAACTGTTGATATGCTGAATAAAAATCAAAGAGCGATTGTTTCGTCCATCGGAAATGTGATGCTGTCGCAGTCACACCTGTCGCTTTTAAATGCTGCAAAACCTGCTTTGGATGATCAAAATATAATGCCGCTGTCTGCTCTGAAAGATGCAGAATTTCAAAACCATTTTGACTTAATATGGCTTGAAGCATTTCAACATCGAGGTAGTCCAAACCCTGCCCAGTCAAAGCTTTTATTTCCTGTAAATTTTGCTTTCCAAAGGTCGAAAAACAAAAATATGCCCCTGGATTTAAATTTTGAAAGGCTTTTTCAACAATGCCCGCAAAGTTCCCTACCCATTGCAAAGCCGAACTAGTTGCGATCAAGTCGATATGCTGTGGAAATTCAAGTTGTTCGATATCTCCAAGTCTGTACTGAATCTGCGGACTTGACGGAAAATGCTGTTGAATTTCTGCATACAGATCATTTAAAACCAAATGATTGATTTGCATATTCTCCAGCATTAAATGGCTTAAATTCCCCGAGCCACATCCAATTTCAAAAACGGTTTCTACGGGGTGATTTTGCAACTTTGGACAATACTGCTGCATCAACTCAAATAAATGTTGAGCAATCTCTTTTTGTGCTACGGCATGTTCAGCATAGCTGTGCCCTGCCTGAGCAAAGCGCAACGCCACTTGGCATTTATCAATCTCAAAATTATTCACAAGTCACTCACAACAATTGAGTCAACTGATCCAAATCAGTTTGTGTAATTTGAGCAGTGAGTGAAATGCGTAAGCGCGAACTATGCTGCGGCACAGTGGGTGGACGTACAGGCATGATATAAAAACCTGCCGCTTGCAAAGCTTGAGCCTTGGCAACAGTTTTATTCGACTCGCCAATAATGACCGGCACAATATGTGATGTAGATGGACAATCAAAACCTTTGGCTTGCACAGTTTGCTGCAAATTTTGACTGATTTGCTTTAAATGGTGACGCTCTGCTTTTAAATTTAAAACATTCTTGAAAATAAAATCTGTCCACGCCATACAGATCGGGGGCTGTGCAGTACTAAAAATCAACGGTCGCATCGAGTTAATCAAATAGTCACGAATAATCGAATGACAGATGAGATACCCCCCTATTGAAGCCAGTGCTTTACCAAATGTCCCGACTAAAAGATCAATATCATCAATCACCTGATATTGCTCAGCACAGCCTAAACCACGCTCACCGCGCACACCGATTGCATGCGCCTCATCGACATACAACATCACTTTGGGAAATTGTTTTTTGATCCGAACCAGTTCAGCCAAATCGGTTTCATCACCATCCATACTGAAAATCGATTCCGTCACCACAATGATCCGCTCATAAGCCTCATCTTCATGATATTTGCATAAAAGTTGAGAAAGATGCGCCAAATCATTATGGCGATAACGTACATATTTCGCACTCGATAATCGGATGCCATCAATCATACTGGCATGAATCAGCTTATCCGCCAATATCAAGGTTTTACTGTCTGCCAGTGCAGGTAAAATCCCGATATTCATATGATAGCCGCTATTAAAGAGCAGTGCTGCACGACCATGAAAGGCATCACTTAATGTTGATTCAAGTTGCTCATATTTTGGAAAATTCCCCGTCAGCAACCGCGAAGAAGATGAACTCATCCAACGCTGTGCGTTCGGGGTTTCATCAAAAAACTGTTCACGTAGACGAAGGTTTGAAGCCAAACCTAAATAATCATTTGATGCTAAATTCAACATATTGTGATCGTGAATACTAATGTAACGATCGTGCTGATGATTTGTAGCGAACTGACGTAAGTTGCCGTGCTGTTTTAGTTGATCAAGTTGATCTGAAAAATGGTTGAGCAGATTCATGCTGGCTGCACCATGTTTTTCACCACCTCAACCATGTGTTCTAACAAATTTTTTAATTCATGCTCTGAAATAATATATGGGGGCATCACATAAACCAGTTTCCCAAATGGACGAATCCAAATACCACGACGGACAAACTCCTGTTGTAGCGTTTTCATATCTACATTAAAGGTCAATTCCACCACACCAATTGCACCAAGTATTCGCACATCTTTGACATGTTCAAGCGATGAAAGTGCTGGTAAATGAAACTTCAATTGTGTTTCGATACGTCGAATATTCGCTTGCCAATCTCGAGACAGCAGCAGTTCGGTACTTTTTACAGCCACAGCGCAAGCCAAAGGATTTGCCATAAAGGTTGGGCCATGCATAAACACACCCGCTTCGCCTTGGCTAATCGTATTCGCGACTTTCTGCGTAGTCAGGGTTGCAGACAAGGTCATATAACCGCCTGTCAGTCCTTTACCAATACACATAATATCTGGCTCAACTGCGGCCCATTCCCATGCAAATAATTTTCCGGTACGGCCAAAGCCTGTAGCAATTTCATCAAAAATCAATAAGACCTGATATTTCTCGCAGAGTAATTTAGCGTGACGCAAATATTCAGGATGATAGAAACGCATACCTCCGGCACCTTGCACGATCGGCTCTAAAATCAGGCCTGCAATCTGCGCATGCTGTTCGGCGAGTGTCTTTTCCAGTTCAGCAATATCCGCTGGATTCCATTCTTCATAAAAGCCAACTTGCGGCTCGGGAACAAAAAATCGATTGGGCAAACTGGAACCAAATATCTGATGCATTCCTGTCACGGGATCACACACAGACATCGCATTCCAAGTGTCGCCATGATAGCCAGAACGTGGAGTGACAAAATTGGTTTTATTCGGTTGATGCAAAGACGCCCAATACTGCACCGCCATTTTTAAGGCCACTTCGACAGCAACCGAACCTGAGTCAGCAAAGAAAATTTTATCTAAACTGGGCGGGGTGATTTTTAACAGTAATTTAGCCAGTTGAATCGCGGGATCATGCGTCAATCCACCGAACATGATATGTGACATCTGTTGCAGTTGATCGGTCACTGCCTGATTTAGCTCGGGATGGTTATAACCATGAATCGCACACCACCATGAAGACATACCATCAATCAATTGATGACCATCTTCAAGCTCAATCATCACCCCTTGTGCACGTTTCACTTTAAACGTTGGAAGGGGCTGAGTCATCGATGTATAGGGATGCCAAATATGCTGCTGATCAAATTGTAGATCGGTTAAATTGGCCATCCCTCACTCCATGTATCAGGCTAAAACATCAATGTGGCAAGATGTTAAACCCACGGCAATGAAAAATAAATTGCCATAAAGCCCAGCTAGTCAGAGATTTGTTCTATTTTCTTTAAATATTGGCAGATTTTGCAACTTATGACTTCAGATTGAAACAATGGAAAGCCATGTGAGCCAGAAACCAATTCAGTCTCCAAAAACTTTACAGCTAAATTACGCAGTAAGCGTTCAACTTTGTAACTAACTAAAAAATCTTGCTTAGCAAACAAATGGTATTGATGACCAGTGTAATTTTTCAAGATACTGACATTATTAAGCTTCTCCAAACAGTTCAATCCTGCTCGAAGCACATCTAAATTTTGCGCTTGAATCAAACTTTGCAAGGTGATGAAATCTTGCTTGCTGCTATCAGTGCCCTGACAAACCATATAACCAAACTTTTTTAGGGTCGAAATTGCATCCTGCTCGAAAGATTGTTTGAAGCTTTGAAAACTGACTTGATCCATCGCAGCAGGCCACTGTTCATCAGCCACAAAACTTGGATTTGAACCTAATGTGATCAGCGCTTTCTGTTGTTGATATTTTTTTTGAATTTCATCTACCAAAATCGTCGCCAATTGACCACCAAGAGACCAGCCAATAATCACATCAAATTGCTGCGCCAATTCAACTTTCTGTTCGATCACTTCTAGATTTAAGGCATCAAAAATATTCCATAATTCGACCTGATAACCTTGTGTGATCAATGCCTGCTGTAAAGGAGCAAGTAATTTACGACCGCCGCCCCAGCCAGTAATAAGTAAAATATGTTGATTCAATACAAACTCTAAAATTAAACGATTCCACATAGTATAAAAGTTCAAAGCAAGTTTGATAGTGGCATTTCAGCACATCAACCGATTTGCCAAAAGACATTCGCAATCGACTTCAATAAATATAAAATCAGCCAGCCTACAGCGCTTTAAAATTTGTTAAGATCGAATAAAGAACAATATAAACTGATGCTCTATGAAAGTTTCTTCATTGCTTAAAATCTGTTTAATGACATGTGCTTTAATAGCAACGACCCAAATCACAGTTGCCGAAACATCAATACTCAGCACCAGTCAAAACAAACAAAAACAATGGGTTGGCACACCCGCACCCAACTTTAAATTGCAAGATCAAAATGGAAAATGGCACGAACTGAAGCAATATCAAGGGAAATGGCTCGTTCTGTACTTTTACCCTAAAGACAACTCACCCGGTTGTACAGAAGAAGCCAATCAATTTAAAACCCTGTATCCACAATTTTTAAAAACTAATGCGGTTGTTTTGGGCGCAAGCTTAGATGATGTTGCATCACATCAAAAGTTCTCTAAAGCACTCGGACTTCCCTTTCCAATTCTTGCCGACCAACAGCATAAGCTGGCGACTCAGCTAGGTATTGTACGAAACTTAGGGATTTTGAAAGTTGCCAAACGTGAAACCTTTCTCATTGATCCGAAAGGTATTATTGTTTATCAATATACCAGTGTGAATACACAGACACATGCTGCGCAAGTCTTGGCAGATATTAAAAGACTACAACAATAGTTTTCATGCCCCAATAAAAAACCCAGCAGAAGCTGGGTTTTTTGGATATTTTTTAAATTACATTTGAGACTGAATATAATTTGGTAGGCCAATGAGTTCGATCAAACGCATTTGCTTTTCAAGCCAGTAAGTATGATCTTCTTCAGTATCTGACATTTGCTGACGGAGCATATCACGGGTCACATAGTCACCCTTTTCTTCACACAATTTTACACCTTGTGCAAGTTTCTCACGAACATGATATTCAAGCGCCAAATCCGCTTTTAAACAGGTCACAACGTCTGTACCGACTTCAATATCATCACGATTCATATTCGGCGTTCCTTCAAGGAACAATACGCGACGAATCAATGCATCTGCATGTGAGCCTTCTTCTTGGCTTTCATGATCGATACGTTCAAAGATTTTACTTAAGCCCCAATCTTCATACATACGGGAATGAATTAAGTATTGATCACGAGCAGCCAGTTCGCCACCGATCAGCATATTTAAGTAGTCTACGACTTCTGGATTGCCACGCATTTTCTTCACTCCATACCCTTTTCAAATATTATGGACAAGTTTCAAAATGAATGCAAAATATAATTTTTGTAAGTTTATGATTTATATAAAATTTAAATGATAAACATACGCATTTGCAGTTCAATTCCGCGCATTTTTCACATATAAAAGAAGCCCTTGCAGAATATTCCATGCATTTAGAACACGAAATAATAAAAAATCGCTAGATGCTGTTTTTTGTAACAATTAACAATGCGTCTTGTTTAGCAAAAAAATCGCCGGATTGATCCAAGACGCCATACTTGCACTGCCTCGCCTCTATTCATGGAATAGTACACCGATGACCCAAATTTCCAAAGAAGACAGACTTAAGCTGAAGTCCAGCGTGCATTCTTCCACGCTTGCTGCTGTTTTGAATCTAAAAAAGTCCAAGCGACAAAACGGCTTTCTTTTTGTCCTTGCGTCATTTTTATGGTTTTCACATCCACTGCGCCACTCTTCGCTAAAGCTTTTAAGAGCACTGGCAATGTTGTTTTCTTGGAAACCAGCGTACTAAACCAAAGGCATTGCTCAGCAAACTGAATGCTCTCTTGCACCATTTGGCAGACAAATCGCTCTTCGCCGCCATCACACCAGAGTTCATTTTTTTGACCGCCAAAGTTTAACACCACCTTGCTCCGATCAACCGGCTTGCCCAGTTTTCTTAATTTTTGCGTTGCGGTCGCGTTGGCTTCATCTTGTGAGGCATGAAATGGCGGATTACACATGGTCAAATCAAAACGATCTGAAGGTTTAATCACCCCATTGAAAATATTGCTCGCTGTTTTCTGCAATCGAATCTGAATGCCTTTACGCAGATTCGGATTGGCCTCCACAATAAATTGGGCACTTTTAACCGATGCAGCATGAATATCTGAGCCGACAAATTTCCAGCCATAGCTGCGATGACCAATGATCGGATAAATACAGTTCGCGCCCACCCCAATATCTAAGACTTGAACGGCGTGTCCTGTTGGAATCTGACCCTTGTTGTTAGCACTCAGCAAGTCAGCCAAATAGTGGATATAGTCCGCTCGCCCCGGAATAGGCGGGCAAAGAAAATCTTTGGGAATATCCCAATATTGAATGCCATAAAAATGCTTGAGCAATGCTTTATTGAGCATTTTCACAGCGTTTGGATCAGAAAAATCTACCGATAAATCGTTATATTTATTTGGGCTGACAAAAGGCGCAAGTTCCGAACAGCTCTGGATTAGCTGAGGAAAATCATAACGACTACGATGCAGATTTCGTGCATGTAATTCCGATTTTTGCCGCGGAAAAGATTTCTTTGCTTGCGCCATGTGTATGCCAATATTCAACGGGAGAACAGAATCATCTGATAAGGCAGGATCTATACCTGCAAATGAATCGATATTGTACGTGAATTTAACGCGTCAATGACGCCTCAATCCTTTTATTTGTCTATCTGCAAATCGATAACGACTTGGACATCGATTCTTATTTTATCTGGACATTTTTGTTTGCTATAGCTTTAAATTTCATTAAACAAAACCGTGGAACATTGATTAAATAGTGATCATGGAATACGAAGAATCAACAAAAAAGCCCAATCGATGGTGATCGGGCTTTTCACATCAACATAAGACAATGATTTATATTAAATAAATTTTTTCTGTTATTCACCAATTAAAATGTCTATGCGATAAACCATTTAAAATGTCCTGTTTTTAACTACAAGAGTCAAGCACAGGATTTAAATTTCTTTGTTCAATAACAACTTTCTGAGCTTTACGACTCGGCATACTTTTCTTGAGACGGGAACGTTTATTCTGTTTCTCCAATTCCTCATGTTGCTGCTGGATATGGGCCAGGACCGAACCTAATCTTTTATTCTCAACCACTTCATTCTGCTGTAGTCCAGCCAGTTTATTGAAGACGCTATAGTTGATCTTCCGTCCTTCATGCATGATTGCCACAGTACCATCCGGGTACTCCAGAAATGAAATGTATTGCCCAGCAAGCTTATGATTCAGCTCTGTCGGTTCAAGCATATAAATACACTTGTCATAGGTCAGAGTCAGATTCTTGGTGACCTTACGCGGTTCCTGCCAGGTAAAAATATCATCCAGTTCAAGATCAGATTCGGTTAATGGCCGATGCAGGTTCTTTGAGTTTCGCGCACATTTGGCGAACTTCTGATTGAACTGCTCAATAAAGCACGGCAGCCACTTATTGGCATCTGCAATTGAACTGATGCCTTCTAGACGCATCTCCTTAATCAGACGATCCTGAAGTGTTCTATTCGCTCGTTCTACACGACCTTTGGCTTGAGGGGAGTTAGCGAAAATGATATCGATATTGAGAGTGCTCAGAACACGTCCAAACTGGGTAATCTTGGTGTCTTTCTTGCTACTTTGATTCACCCTAAAAACTGAATGTTTGTCACTGTAAAATGCCAATGGCTTACCAT
>NZ_VOZS01000028.1:0-26588 GCF_013419675.1 Acinetobacter sp. YH12069
TTAATTCTTTAATTTCACGTTCCATTTGCTTCATTTTTTCTTGGTCAGATATCTGTTGTACTTTGGCAGGATTTAGTTGATCCATATGCTTTAAATACCAAACACGCAATGTTTCAGGAGTACAACCAATCTTAGGTGCAATAGCTGTGATTGCAGCCCAAGTAGAAGGATAATCTTTTTCAGATTCAATCAATAATTGAACCGCTCTTTCTCTGATTTCAGGGGTATATTTTGGTTTTGTCATTGGAACATTCTCTCAAGAAAGTTGGTCTCCGACAAACCCGGTACGGTTCAGTCTCAATTTTCACACTTTATGCAACAGAGTCGTTTTTATCCTAAGGTCCTTACCACTTGTATTCTTTACGAACATATATCTAAAAAGTGTAGCAAGTTGCTACACTTTTCGCTAGATCAACTCTTTACCAAAAATATCATTCAGTCTTTCACGAATACTATGGACGAATTCCGGATTACTTTTAAGTTTATGCTTCATATTTCGTTTAAAGTCATTCAACCCCATACCAATTTCAGCAAAATCCATTTGGAATAAAGTGTCATTAATGACAATATTTGCTTGAGAGTCAGTGAGGCATCCTACTTTTTTAAACCACTTCTTGAACTGCTGATAATTTTCATCATTATTAAAAATATACCAAGAACGTACATTCATATCGAATTTAGCCCCTAATTCTTTTACGGATGCATTGTCTTCAAATGGAACATCAAGATAGATTTTTTCAATCACTGCAAATTCATCCAGTGCCTTATCAGCAATCCGATGATGCAGTTTAAAATTCACACCTACAATTGGACGGCCTTTCTTAACGGTTTCATACTCTAACTGTAGATCTGTATTTTCGTTAATTTCTGCCACTATTTTGTCTAATACATAGCGTCTAAAATCTACCCAGCGATCATATTTGGTTTCATTAATATCAATCAGTGCTTTCAAGTTTTCTAAAAGTAATGGCACTTCATAACTCTTTTGATTGGCGTACTTAAATTCGTTTTTAATGAAATAAGTATAAAGACTCATACTGGCAACAGAATCTAGGGCAAAAAGATGTTTTAGCTGATAGGTAGTAAAATTACCCCCAGCCAGTTGAGTGAAATACGGCAACACCTCACTGGTAAAACGAATCTGAATCGCATTTTTAGAATCATCTTCCCATCTTAACTCACGGATAATGGGAACGACAGAATGTACTTTTTTAGTCTTTCTCTTACCATTATCAGCTGGCTCCTCAATAATAAAATGAGCTACCCGGGATGAAAGCTCTTTATAAATCCGATCTATTGCAACATTAATTGAATTACGTTTATTTAATCCTAGTAAATCTGCCAAATCATCCTTATACAAATAAATATAAGTTTGTTCGGTAATTTCACCATCTACCCTATTTTTCTCACTATAATTCGCAACCGCCATTGCATATAAAAGTGCCTTATATTCATTGGCTGATAATTCGATTGGGCGAATTAAACGGTTACTGGTACTGACAACGCCATTATGGCGAATGTTGCCTATACAGTAAGGAATATAATTCGATTCTTCTTGCAATGGTTCAGATTCTGTCATAACCGTGATATTTATAATTTAACTTAGTTTTTATATACAAAAGTGGAAAAACTTTCAAGACTTTCACCACAATATTCTAAAAGTGGAAAGTTTGTCATCAAAAAGAAGCATTTTAGCCGATTTCCTGCACTTAAAGTGGAATTAATTATAATCTTTCCACCCCATGATGACAGACCTTCCACCTTTAGTCTCGAAATTACAGTTCAGAAGGTCTATTTTTACTTTTTTCATTCAGGTCTAGTTAGGTTAAGTCAGATAAAAACCCTGATGTGACAAGGCTTCCACCTTTTTGTTAGATTTAAAAGGTATAACTGCACATATAATCATCAGGAAATATCCAATAAAAACAGATTATCCACAGGTTAAGAAGATACAGTGACAATCTTTCCACCTTTAAAGCTTAGTTATGAGACTTTATTAACAGCTTAAATATTTGTTTTTTAAATTATTTTTAAATAAAAATAGCAGTTATAAAAATAGTAGTGACAAACCTTCCACCCTAGTGACAGACCTTCCACTTTATAGTGACAAACCTTCCACTTTATAGTGACAGACCTTCCACTTTACGGTGACAGACCTTCCACTTTATAGTGACAAACCTTCCACTTTATAGTGACAAACCTTCCACTTTTAAAGTTACAAGCACTTGTTTTATATAATAAAAATATGATCCTAATTATTAATTAGCTAAATAACTAATTATTCTAATTTTTAATTAAGCTAGCTTAGTTAAAAATTTATTTTTTAAGTTGTTTTACAGCTGAATAAATAGGATTTATAAATTTAAAAACTATAGTAAGATGAATGAAAGTTATTTATATTACTAAACATTGAAATAAGGAAGCATCTGACACGCATGTCTGCAAAAATTATTACTGTTGCTAACCATAAAGGCGGATGTGGCAAAACAACGACTGTTGTACACCTAGCCTCAGAACTTGCCAATCTTGGCTACAAAGTTTTAGTCATTGATTTAGATCCTCAAGCAAACGCAAGTTTACACATTGGGATCCAACATCCAAGCGAAATTGCTGTCACTACAGCAGAATTACTAGTGGGCGATATTTCGTTGTTGGCAGATGCATTACAAGAAGAAACGAACTTTGAAAAAGTATCATTAATTTATGGTTCCTTAAATTTAGGAAAAACTGAAGATCAACTAAAAGAAGAAGCTCCCCGTCCTTCTGAAGAGTTAAATATCAAGTTAAAACTATTAAAAGATCTTTATGATTTTATATTGATCGACTGTCCACCTAGCCTTAAATTATTAACAAGCAATGCCTTGGCATCTTCAACACATGTCATTATCCCTATCGAATCAGGATCACAATATGGATTGTATGGGGTAACAGATCTTTTAAATCATCTTGAAAAAATCAAACGTATTAATCCAGATTTAGAGCTTTTAGGCGCTTTACTAATTAAGCATGATGAACGTCAGAATGTCTGTAAGCTGATTCGGGATGAAGCCTTGAAACAGGTAGGTAAAATTTTAGAAACCACAATTCCTCAAAGTACTAAAGTCAATCAAGCAGCGATTCTGCAACAACCACTTTTGAAAGTAGAAAAAAATTCAAAAGTACGTAAGGCTTTTGAAAGCCTTGCCAATGAAATTGTAGTGAAAATTAAAACCTGAGAGCATTATGGCAAGCACCAAAGAGCTTTTAGCTCAGAAACTGAAACAGAATACAGAAAAACATCAGCAAGCACAGAAAGACAATATTAAAGAGCCGAAAGAGTTTAGACGTAATGTCCCTATTGAGGATATCAGCCGAAGTCCAAACCAGCCGCGTAAAATATTTGAAGAGTCACAGTTAAAAGAACTGGCGGATTCTATTAATGAAATCGGCCTTTTGCAGCCCATTACAGTGCGTAAACTGGATAATCTGAAATATGAACTGATTGCAGGCGAGCGACGCTTACGGGCACATCAATTACTCGGAAAGTCTGTGATTGAAGCCATTATAATTGATGCAAATAATGTAGAAGCATCTTTGTTAACCCTGGCAGAGAATTTAAAGCGTCAGGATCTGACAGATTATGAGATTTTTATTGGCCTGAACTCACTTGATGAGAAATTAAAGAAAAACAAGCAACGTTTAGCCAATTCACTGGGTTTAAATCGCGAAGATATGTACAAGTATTTAGCATACGAAAAACTGCCGCAAGCAATTTTAAATGACCTTGATGTGGAACCAGGCTTGCTAGGCCGTACTGCTGCAACTGCATTCAAAAAATTTCTATCGGATCATCTTGAACAACTCTCTGAAGCCGAAGTGGCCTTACTCGGAGCTTGGGAAAAATTAAAAGACAAAAAACTCGAGCAAAGCAAAGTTACTACTTATGCTGAAAAACTATTGAGTCAGAATCCAGAAAAACTGACCACAACATCCGTGGTCAGAAAAATTGAATATGCCGGTAAGATTGCGGGGAATATCAAACTGAATCAAAAACAGCTTAAGGTTTCTCTGAATATCTCGGAAATTGACGAAGCCAGTCTCTTACAATTAGAAGATTTCTTAAAACAGCTGATTCAAAAAAGCGAAAAAGTGTAGCAAGTTGCTACACTTTCTTAGCACCCTGAAACTAATTACATCCTCATGCATTATTGAAATTTATTTTCTTAAGTATGCTTCTTTACATTTGGTCTTTGAGAGTACTGTTACTTCGGACTGAGATTAAATTCTGCCTTTCTTCTTGTGGAGTAGTTTTATATTTATCCGGAAATATTATATATGTCCATATAAGCACTCCCAGTTTTCAGGTTTTGTATCAAAATAATCAATTCTTATCAGATTTTTCGATAGGGAAGTATATGTGCTGGTGGAACATAAATAATTTGGTGGTGTTTCAAAAGGTATGCTGCCGTTAAAAAAATACGTTATTAAGGTAAAAGAAAGTAAGCATCCAGCTAACACAGCCTTACCAAGCGATCCTATAAGCCTTAATTTAGTTCCCACCTAAAAACAAGTGGGGACTTAATCTATGAACATGGATATATATTCAGCAACACCTCCTGTTGCTAAAAAACGCAGAACATACAGCAAAGAATTCAAATTCAGTATTGTCAATGCCTGCAAAAATCCTAATACCTCGATCGCTTCGGTCGCACTGCAACATAGTATTAATGCCAACCTTGTCAGTCGTTGGATCAGGATCTTCAGCCATCATGATGGTGCCGTGCAGGATCCTACTCATGTGAATCCAGCATTTATTGCTTTGCCTTACACTGCTGCAATCAGCCAACCTATTGATGAGAGGATCACGTTGTGTATCACCGTGCCTCATACGAATAATGATATTCAGCTAAAATGGCAGACATCAGAAATACCTGCCTTGGCAGAATTACTCAAGGCACTGGCAACATGATCCGTATCAATGAAATTTGGCTCTCTACCCAGCCCATGGACATGCGTGCAGGTATGGATACGACCATGGCTCAGGTGGTGAGAGCCTTTGGCTACATCAAACCGCATTGCGCCTACCTGTTCTGTAATAAACGTGGTCATCGTATGAAAGTGCTGGTACATGATGGACTGGGCATCTGGCTGTGTGCCAGGCGGCTGGAACAGGGAAAATTCCACTGGGCTCAAGTTCACCAAGGTGAAACCGTGGTCCTCAACCCGGAACAGTTACAGGCATTAATCCAGGGTTTGCCCTGGCAGCGCATTGGACGACAGCAAGTGGTAACAATGCTCTAAACCAAGCTCGGCTATTCTGCTATTCTCCAAACGTTCTATTTCATTCTCTTCATGACCTCAGGCATACTGCGGTCATGAATACGCTGCCTGACTTAAGCCAACTGACCCATGAACAACTGCTGGAATTTACCCGGCAGTTGGCGATGCAGCATCAGTCTCTAGCACAATCAAACCAGCAATTAGATTCTAAAGTTCAACATCTTTCTATTCTCAATCAAAAATACGAGCATGAACTGGCGCTGTTTAAAAAGCACAAATTCGCCCAAAAGAATGAACACTTAACGGCAAAACAAATCCATCTGTGGGATGAAGCGGTTGAAGAAGATATTGCCGCGGTTGATCTAGAACTGGAACGGCTAAATGCAGATAAAACTAATGCAGCGACACAGAAAGCCAAAACCAATAAACCTAAACGTCGACCACTGCCAGATCATCTACACACCATCCGTATTGAGCATGAACCTGCATCAACCCAATGTGCTTGTGGCTGCCAACTCCGTCGTATCGGCGAAGATGTCAGTGAAAAACTGCATTTCAGACCGGCACAGTTCTATAAGGAACAGCATGTGCGTGGTAAATGGGTCTGTGATCAGTGTGACACTCTGACTCAGCAAGCGATGCCCGCCTATGTGATTGATAAAGGCATTGCTTCACCTGAATTGCTCAGCCATGTGCTGGTATCGAAGTATGCCGATCATTTGCCGCTGTACCGTCAATGTCTGATCTATCAGCGGGCGGGAATCGAACTTTCTAGATCAACTTTATCTGACTGGATAGGTCGCTGCGGTGTAGAACTGGAACCTCTGGCCAATGCCTTAAAAGAGGTGGTACTACAACAGCAGGTGCTGCATGCAGATGAAACACCGGTCACCATCATGCGGATGGGTGAGAATAATAAAAAACCGAAGAAAGGTTATGTCTGGGCCTATGCCACTACACAGTACAATCCAGTTCAGGCGGTGATCTATGACTTTCAGGATAGTCGTTCAGGCCAGCATGCTGAAGAGTTCTTGAAAGGCTGGCAGGGCTATCTAGTCTGTGATGATTACAGTGGTTATAAAGCACGCTTTAAATCAGGCGATGTCATTGAGGTGGGCTGCATGGCGCATGCACGTCGTAAATTCCATGAACTGCATGTAACTGGGAAAAGTCAGGTCGCTGAACAGGCATTAGTGCTGATTCAGAAACTGTATGCGATAGAAGCAGAGCTCAGGAAAAAGACCGATGGTACAGCGGAAGACCGCCGCGAATACCGACAACAGCATAGTCAACCAGTGATGCAACAACTATATGAATGGCTCAACCAACATCATCTGACAGTGCCATCGAGTTCTCCCACCGCCAAGGCCATCAATTACACTCTGAAGCGTTGGCCAGCTTTAAGCCGCTATCTGGATGATGGCAATCTACCGATTTGCAATAATTGGGTCGAGGTGCGACACGAAGTCGCTTAATGAAGTTGTTCCCCCTGCGGGAACCACCCGTGTCACCGGGTGAATCTAGAAGGCTGAATAAAGAGCGCCTTCGACAATGTAACGAGGCACCGCAAGGTGCGGGGTATCAATCGTGAGAGGCGTACCCTTCTGGCAGCCATAGCCGGACAAGGGCTAGATAATCGGTATGGTGAACACATGTGAATCTGCGTAACGATCGTCAAGTTGAACGAGCGGAAATGGCTGATACGCTCGAACCAAAACGGTAATGGAGGTGGGAATTGCGTCTTTCGACTACGCATTCGTGACCCATACGCCTCCCGGTCGATAGCAGGCACCTAAGCCGATGTACTTCAGTAAGCGGAACGTGGAAATCCCGTATTACTCCCATTGGGAAAGCAGTTTGCAAAAACTGCCCATGGTGATGCGGGCGAAGGAACGAGGAAAAAGCGAATGCCAGTCTGTAATGGGTTGGATAGAGGTTGAAACATTACCCCACGCGAAAGCGGGCTGACGTCCTTATGGTCTCTCATCACAAGAGAGTGTGTAGAACCCTTTTAATGGAGGGAGAGCAAATGAATGCAGCAGTATCAGCGTGTGCACCTTCCAGCACATCGTGGGACAGCATCGATTGGATTGCTGTACAGCGTCATGTCAGAGGGCTGCAAGCGCGTATTGTGAAGGCGGTACAAGACGGCAGGCATAACAAGGCGAAAGCTTTGCAATGGCTGCTGACTCACTCGTTTAGTGGCAAAGCATTGGCCGTCAAACGAGTGTCTGAAAACAAAGGCAAAAACACGGCTGGGGTCGACAAGGTGACTTGGAATACACCCAAGGCCAAGACCGGTGCGATGATGTCGTTGAAGAGGCGAGGTTACACGCCCCTTCCGCTTCGGAGAGTCCTTATTCCGAAGAAAAATGGCAAGATGAGACCTCTCGGGATACCCACGATGAAATGCCGGGCCATGCAGGCGCTCCATCTGCTGGCTTTGGAACCCATCGCGGAGACCACTGCTGATCGGAACTCTTATGGATTCAGGGCTTTGTTGCACAAAGATTTCATAACTATATGATTTTAAAAGTTTTGATTGTTTTTTGATCCAAAATTAAATTTATTTAAATCAGATGCTTACATATTTATGCAACAAAGCCCTTCGTAGCCTGCTTTTTCTACGGCTTTAATTAAAGTAGCGCGATCAAGTGGTTGATGCGCATAAATGACTGCTTTTTCGGTAGCCAGATTTACATGAGCCGATTCAACACCCTCAACAGATTTTAAAGCTTTTTCCACACGGCCTACACAAGAAGCACATGTCATCCCCTCAATCTCTAATGTTTCACTGTAGTGTGGCGTATCAGTCATTTCGGTACTCATATACGATCTCTATCATTTAGATATGCTGAGTTCTATATGCGAAGATCAGCTCGAACCAAGATTAGGTGGAATTCAGGGATTACTTTTATTTCAAGCAAGTACAGGTTTTATCTGTACGATGAGGAAAATAAGAGAGTAAAAGTGGTAAGGAATTCCCACTGTTACTCTAACAGAGATTAAGCAGGATCAGCTGTAAATCCACGCTCACTGAGAGTGGCAATGACTTGATCCTGACTCACCGTTGTGTTGATTTCAATAATACGGTTTTGTAAATCAATATCGAGTGAGGCATTCGAGTCGAGCTCTTTAATTGCGGTAGTAATGCCGCGTGCACAACCACCACAAGTCATATTAGCGATGTGAAATTTCATATGTTGCTCCTTTTTAACAAAACATTTGTTTAAAACATTAGAACAGTAACTCTAAACTTTCACCATACAACCAGCCTTTTTCTGAATCAGTTACTCGCTGTAACTTGGTCTGTTTACAACCTTACAGTTTTCTTCAGAGTATTCCAAAGAAGAGTGTTCTAATGACTACAGTAAATAACACTAAATATAAAAAAAATGGAAGAATAATTTACTAAGTTATTGTTTTTAAGTTGATCCTTGTTTTATATGGGGGTGATAATAACTTCTGATTACTAGTTTTTACCTTAAATATACCGATTGAAAGATTCATTTAAAGGCTATGAATACATGAGTTTTACAGTTTGGCTAGGTCAGCATGAGTACTTTTCACAAGATTTAAGATCGACCATGAACGTGATTAAGTTATAGGGGATTGATGAAATAGTTTTTATGAATTTCTGGCTTTCTGGGCTGATTTTATCAAATTCATGTCTATGCAAAATTGCGACATATTTCTCGTGCTGGTAGTTATCCAGAGTTTGGTCTGCATCTATCCATAGTGCAGACCTTTTTTTGGTGACAGTTTTTTCTTAGTGATTTTCGATCTGGATGTAGTGATTTCACGTTTGCAGAATATATCTTGGCGGTGATCCATCTAATATTCGTGATTATAAAGAGAGCTAATTCACAGGTTCTACAGATTATGTAGCGACTAACTATATCAAAGTCTATTTGCAGTTGATGGTTGGCGCTTAGTTTATATTTACGCTTAGGTTTCAGTTAAAAAATCAATATTCTGTTGAATCCGTGATTGAATCATCTGTAGGGTAGATTCTCGAATTTGATGGGGATACAGGCGCTGCGCAATTTGACTAAATTGAAGTGCAATTTCACGCATGGTCAAGATGATCTCATCGACTTCTAGAGTAGTCAGATTAGCTTCTGAAGTACCGAGTTTATGTATGTCATTTCGGGAAATATTGAGCGCTTCTCCCATAATGTCCATTTGATGATAACCACCTGGACCCTCGCAGAAGGTCACATCATAGGCTGGAGCCAATTTCCATTGACCATTTTTCTCCATGAGAAATGAAAAGTTCTTAGTATGGTCATCCCGATTATTGAAAAGCACATTAAACACAGCACGTTTAAAAGCATGCAATCTTTCTCGTACATCTTGCGTACACATCAAGGTTGCCCGGAGAAAATTGCGATAGTCTAGGCTACCTGGAACTTTATAGTCTGCTCCTGTATATGCAGCCAAACTCTGCATTGGAATCCGCATACCATTTTGACGATCGAATCGTTTAGAAGCAAAAGCCGTTAAACCATTGGGCAAATTAAAGAAATGGGTATCTGGAGTCTCAATTGCACAAAGTCGCAAACATTCTGCATAGACGGCTTCAATGGCGCAGACTTCAGGATGCTCTTGCTGAGCAGGAAACTTAATCAGCCAGGCTTCATGTTGATCAGAATCTTGAGTCGAAAACTCTAAATTGACAGGATCTCGGTAAACCAACGCTTTTGGTCTGGCACCTTGAGGGGAGCCACCCATGACCAATAAATGCTGTAGAAATTCACCACCTTCACCTTTGAGTACTTCTTGAACTTCCTGGGCCAGTTGTTGTAAAGGGATATTTTCTGAGGTTTGCATGTCAGCAACACAAGGTTCAAAGGAGAGGGCACCCATTGCGTGACTACTAATATAGGTCAGACGCTCCAAAGGTCCAATTCGTGCTGAATTTAAGCCAATTTTTTTGAAATATCGATCCATCAACATCATGCCCCAACCATCTGGTAAAGCGTCATAGACTGGACCTGGGAGTCCCATTTGATGAGTAGGAAAACCTTGTCTGAATGGTAGACCTTTTAAAGGCAGCAAGTAAGAAGAGAGCTCAACACCTTGCTGTATTGCTTCTGGACTATATTCAAAAGCAATGGTGGGTCTACCTGTCGTGGCTGTTGAACTAATCAGCGTTCCCCATAACCATGATTCGCCCCAACCGTTGTAATAAACATTAAGTCTATTGAGCATTATCCCTTCCTCTTAATACGGTGGCGCTTACTTTGACTCTCATAGCGAAGAATGTCATTCACACTGTTAAGCTGAGGTTTAAATAGTTCCTGAAGTTCGTTTAATCGACCCAAGACCATTGCAATACGGACTAAATTTTCAACAGATACATTTCGTCCCGCTTCAAGATTCGAAACTGTATTCACGCCGACACCAGCGCGTGCTGCTACCTCAGCTTGAGACATCTCCAGAAAGAGTCGTTGCTTACGTAAACGCTCACCTAAAAGAGTCACAACTTCTTCTGGTTTAGTGAAATATAAATCCATTAAATTGGGTCTTAAGAATGAATAATTTAATTAAATCACAAAATAATGGAATTAATCTATAGCTATAGTGTGGCTAAGGAGGGCTTTGTTGCACAGCACATCAGAAGGGTAGGTATAGTCCTTGGGTATCGGTTACAGAAAATCATCAGGATGTACTTTGACTGATTGTTGATACGGAGATTTCAGTATTTTCATTTTTCCTAATAGGTCACATTACTTAGAAAGGGTTCTTCGAAAATTAGTTCATACTTTAAAAATCCTATAAATATTGAGGATATTTTCTTAATGCTTTCAATATAGCATGCGGCTATATGTAACTCGAACGGGCTTAATCTGCCTTTCAGTATAAATTTTTTGGGCGTGAGAGGGGAGAGGTGTGAGGGCAAGCAATTTATATCGTGGATACTTCTAAATTACTTATGTAATAGAAGGTGGTAAACATGGATTTAGAGGTAATAACACTAAATATAAAAAAATTGGAAGAATAATTTATTAAATTATTGTTTTTATGTGGTTATTGGTGATGTTATGAATAATAATAACTTTTTTCTTGATGAATTTTACCTAAAAAAATTGATCAGATAATTTTCTTTAAATGTCATGCATACATAAATTTGACAGTTTGAAGGGATCGGTATGTGCATTTTTCACAAGGTTAAAGATCGACCATAAATGTGATAAACGGCAGAGGATCATTGAAAAATGAATGGATTTAAACACTACATGTATGCACGAAAAAAAGTATCGCTGCGGTTCTGCTGACAGGCTGTATTGAGCATTGAATGCAAATGATGTAGTAATTGTCTACAGGCTATAGGACCAGCATGAAGAAGAATGAAATGTAGTTGCCAATTTATAACCTTGGTTGAAAAGCATAGCATTGTTATTCGGAGAAGTGAGGTAAGCCATCCTTCTCTTATTCATTTAAAATGATTCTTACTCAACTGATCTCGACTCATGGGCTGGTTCCAATTAGACGGATAATAACTTCCATCCCCTATCTTTTTCTTACCACATTTCTTGCATTTAATCCCTTCTTTGGAGATTTGATTCAGCATCACTGTTGTCGGTTGAATCAAATCAATGACATAGTTCGTTGGTTCAGGAAAAGCAGAAGAGGCTGCTTTATTGCAAAAGAGAACATTCGGATCAAATGGATTGGATTGCACAAAAGCCATGATACAGCCACAGAGTAATTCACCTGCATGTAATCTGTAACATCCATTCAGGTCATCAGACGAAGATTAATCTGAAATTTAAGCACTAAACACCATAAATCTATGTATGGGCAGACTTTTTTGAGACATATGTTGATAAACATGCGGCAAGTTACATTGCTTAAAAGTCTATCTAAGTTAACGATCTATTCAATTCTGGATAAGTAATCTGAATATTACGATCCTAAATTACCCGAAGAGTATTAAGATTTCTAAGAATCGTGATTGTTGGTTTATTTGGGAAATTAATCAGTGGATTGAAGCAAAGATGATGGCTCATTAAGGATTGTGGGCTTCGACTACTTAAATTTTAGGTATTTTGAATAAAGCATATTTCAAAAATCTTAATTAATGGATTTAAATTACCATAAAAACCTTCAATATTGGCTTGAATCCATTGTTGTTGAGAGTCAATGCGAGACCAATCAATACCATAACCACAATGAGCAATCAGATGCTCAAAGAAAATCCGTTGTGTACGTCCATTACCTTCACGGAATGGGTGTATGACATTAAGCTCACAATACAAGTCGGCAAGTTGAGGAATCAGTTGTTGTGGTGCTAAGCCTTGAAAGTATTTTTTTTCTTGAAGCGGTTTGAGTAGTTTATTGGTTTCAATTTCAATACGGGAAAAATTACAAAAACGGGTGTCACCTTTGGAAATATCGATTTGTCTTAACTTTCCTGCCCAGTCGTATAAGTCGCCAAAGAGCTGCGCATGAATTGATTTTAAGTATTGTAAGTCGTAAGGTGGTTCAGCATATTCAATTAAGTTACTTGCCAATCCAGACAGTTCTAGTTCAGCTTGTTCTAAAATTTGTTCATCACGAATATTGAGTTTGTTCTTTAGGATATTTGTGCCAGGGTAACAATACAGGCTGTCACCCATTTCCCCATATTTATCCATACATGCACCTGACTAAGATTCGGGTTGCGAATACTTCTTATATTTTTGCAAGATTTCAGCTTTACTTTGTTGAGTTGTTTGAGCTGTCGTTGTAATGCCTTCAAGCTTTAGGCTGGCTTGATAGTTTTGCGAACGTGTCGCTTGAATATATTTTCTTTTCTGTTCAGTGGTTCTGAGCATTTCGAAACTCCATTGATGCTACACGTGAAGTAAGTATAGCAGAGAATCTTTTTGATCAATGCTGCATACACAGCATTTCTAAAATGTAATACAACGGTATTGTTTCATGTAATAACAGAAAACTAAAAAAAAGTGGAAGAATTCTTAAAATTTAGACCGTCATAGATAAGCAAACCGTATGTATTTGTTGAGAATTGTAATTTTGAGAAAATTTAGTTGATAAATTAAATGAAGTTTCATATACAAAGATATGCTCATTTTTTAAATCGATAAAAATGTTAAGATTTGACTATTTGGTAAAAAATATAGAAATTTTTATGGGGCAATTTATCATGCCCTTTTGCTTTGACCGAAAAAATGTTCAACTTGAGATAGTAAAAATTAACTCAGAACTACTGAAAATCAAAAAGATTAAACAGAGTCAGAAAGTAGTAGTACAAGCAAAGTTCAAAATAATCTATGTGAAAATTTGGCAAAAAATCTTGCTATTGATGCAAACGGAGCCAGGCTTACGTGTGCATTCTAATTATGTTGCAATCTTACAGTTGATACATAATCTTGATGATTTTATCGAAAAATCACAACAACACTTGTGCTTTGAAAGAAAAGCTCAGAAAGAACTGGATGCTAAATTTTTTGCAAGATTTTTTAAGCTAACAAAGAATTCAATAAAGGATCAACTTTTACCAAATCGTTCTGATCACAATGAATTTAAACAATGCAACGTGATAAAAATATTAAGCGAAAATGAATATGCCAAACATTGAAACACAAGAGCAATTCTTAGATTTAGCAGAAAAATATCAACAAGATTATTGTCTATTACGTGATGATATTGTAAATACACAATTTGTCGATCTATCAGATGATTTGTATAAAGATGTCTACGCTCTATACAAATTAGCACAACAAATTTATAGCTATATATCAGGCTCCAGACAGATCGGTAAGTATTCTTTTTTAGCTGCTGTGAGTTTTTTTGCATGTCCAGATTCTAGTAATACACAAGAGCTGTCATCGCAACGTTATTTGATTCTACAAGCGAGTTTTTTAACATATCGGCAGTATCAAGAATTTGCAAAAATTGATAAAGCTGAGAATAAGCAAAAACATGTTTGTGACCTATTACGCTATGTCTCACGATATGTGCTGGATTCTAATCATGCTGAATTATTTCATGAATGTAGTAAGCTGCTAAATTGTTATGTCACGTACGAACGTAATTTGAAAAAAGAGGATCGTAATCAACTTTTTAATATTAAAGATTTCGAACAAGTACAAGTCATAGAGTATTTATCGGCTCTATTAATAATTTTTAAAAGACTAGATGATCGTCGTGTAGTTCATCGTCAGCGTAAGTCAAAAAAAAGCAAAGTTTTGCAATGGCCGACGAAAAATGAACTCAAAAAATTTCGTGAAATTAAAACGGGTAAGCAAGTAGATATTGGACATAACGCAAAGATTAGTATTTATGATGCCGCTCTTCACAAAGATGAAGAGGGTGAAGTTGATCTATTAGATCCTGAAATGGAGTTTTATTCAGAAGATGAAAAGTCTAAAAATTTAAATTATATACTCAGCGATAATGCGACGCATCTAATGCGGCATCGCCAGCGCCGTCATGCTCCTTTTGTTACAAATCCACATTATTTGGCGCCAGATATACTGAAGCAAATTGTTTATGTGTTGAGAACCGAGTTATCCGGGCACTGGAGGGATGCTGCAATCGCTGCAGCATGTTTATTGTCACTTTTGACGGGATTATCACCCGTCGCACTGATGGATTTTAACGAGCTTATTCAAGATGGAATTTTGATCCAGAATGGTTCAAGTAGACGTCGCGAATATTTACTCAAATTAAATCTTAAAATTACAGAGCAGAAGATTAAGAGCTTAAATCATGTGCGGTGGAATGAAGTGATGACACATCAACTACATTTACCTTCTGCTTGGTTTGACTATATAGAACAAGCATCGAATCCACTAATTTCATCAACACACATTAATACGAAACTTAAGAATTGGCTTGATAATCGGTTTGTAGGTTCGATCACTGTAGAAAAACTGCAGGCTCAATTATATTTTCATATATATTATGAAACATATAATGAATATCTTGCTCATGTAATTGCTGGGCGGGATAGTCAGCATCACATGCCTGGTATCTATTATGGCGGGCTACCGAAAACTCAACTCAGTAGCACATATCTAGCCTTTTTAGAAAAAGCACTTACACCACATTCCACACATTTTACTGAAGACACGGCTGAACTAAAAATATTGCAACAACAATTCAAAGTGCAATCTGCATTATCTATAGGAAGGATAGGGAGCCAACTGGCACTTGAACCCAATTTTGTGAAAGAGCAATTCCATATTTTACATAGACATTGTCACGAAAACATCCAAGAAGATAAGCACATTATTAATCAACTTAATGCATATGCGTGTTGGATGTGGCATATCAGTTTGTTGAGTTTGGCAAGTCGGCCTAAAAAAAACCTGTTGGGGAATTTGGATGATTATTGTGTTGAGCTCAAGCTTTTATATGTGAATGATAAAAAAAATAGTAAAGCAAGAAAAGATGGTCGTTTTATCCCTTTATCTGATTTTTTCATAAAAACACTGCAAAATTACACTGCCTTTTTAGAACAAATTATTGAAGCGTACGGTTCATTTTTTAGACAAGTCTTTGCAAAGAAGAAGATAACTGTAAATGATCTTTTTGGTAAGGTCATTTTTAGTAAAGATATCTTGCCGATAACTGTCAAAGAATGGCAGAGCAGGAAAATTAAGTTAATCCCTTTATCGAGAAAATGGGTGAATTCATATATGCAAGGAGTCTTTCCAAAGAATATGTATTCGAATTGGTTACGTCATTTTGACATGAACTTTTTGATGCATGAGCAGCAAGAGGGTAAACCAGCATTAGCTTTTCACTTAATTCAGGCCCTGTATGGTCATGACCAACGTGACCGAGAGGCTTTTCATCCGCATTCTTCACTTATCCCGAATGTCTATGTACAGCAAGCCCGCCAGCAATTGCAAGATAATGTCAAATCTTTATCGATTAAACACTTAGAGCGAAAATAGTTGTATGCAAAAAATCAAAGAACTAATAAAACCACAACTAGATGATCTATTTGTTGATATTCATAAAATGGTGAAAAAGTCGCTAGATAGACAGCCTTCTCCACCTGAAGTATTGACGAAAGAAATGCAGCAAAAACTTGATCAGCAGATCGCTGAAAAATGGCATGACATTAAAGATAGTGTTGATTGTTTGAGTCAAAAGTTGAGCCGAGACGAACAATCAAAACTGATGCAATTTACTGAAGATGAATTTAATAAAAGAAGGAAGCAATTCAACCAGAATGTAGATAAAAAATCATACAGAATTAAGCTAAATCCACATACTAAACGGATCGTACTGCCTAGAAAAATTGAGAGTACAGAGTCACGGTTAGAACAGGGGCATCTACATATCCATGTACTTAAGGAATTAAGGCAGTATTGGCAAGATTCATTTGAATATTGGAATGAACCAAAGTACTTATGGGGAAATTTATGCTTAAGTTTTATATATATTTCAGGCTGTGCAGATGAACAGCATTTGATTGCTATTCAGAAGCAATTGCAGGAGGCCATTGAGCTTGGTACAGATCTGAATTGTTTTCGGTTATACCATTCGGACTACAAAAAAATCACTAATCCATTGTTACTACATTATCGTGTTGAAAACTCTCAATATGGCAACGATGTAGAACAGGGAAAGTTGTACCAATGGAAACATGTTTTTTTTAACCCATATGCGCAGTTCATTTTGCAATATTTAAAAAAGTTGAAAGCTGCTCAGAAAGAATTTTGTCTGCAACATTCAGTTGAAGATTGTATTTTAGAAAGCTTGAGTAAGATAGGCAGGAAAAAAAGTCTTGGGGATCTGCAATATCAAATTAAACGCCGTGGATTTCGTGCATTTAATGATGTGCAAATGGTACTCGAATTTAATCCAAACCTCAGCATAGATATATTTTTGAGTAATGTGCTTCAGCAAGAGATTAATACTGTTGCTTTAAGGCCATCCGAATTTAGATTGCTGTGGAATAATGATTACAATCAAGTCACAGAACCAGATAATCGCCCTATTCATTTTGAACAAGAGCAGTTACTTCCTGAAGTTCCGACTGTTCAAAGCAAATTACAAACGATTCCGTATGAGTTGATGTTGTTTGGTCAAAAGAAACGTAAAGGTCAAAAAGTTGAGCGTTTAGATAAAAAGAGGAATAAAGAAGAACGCACGCTACGTTTTTGGCAAGAAACTAGAAGGGTGTTAGAGGAGAAGATAGTTGATGCTAATACGGAGGAAAAGTCTTTAATTGATGCTCAACTACGCTTAATTCACTGGTTAATGCATTTAAAAAAACGAGGGCTTCAATTATCAACTATTGAAAGCTACTTAGGATCGTTTGGCAAAGAATTTATATTTGAGATTTGGCTCAATAAATTAGATTTAAAGCAACAATCCATAGATGACTATGAGGATTTATATCGGCAGCTATTGAAATACAGCAGTGAACGTGATGAAAAAGCAGTTCAACGAGATTCGGTGAAAGGAAAAACCTCTCGTAAGATGCACCAAAGCGCAGAATACCGTTTTGGTCGCCTAAAAGATTTTCATCAATTCTGTATAGAGAATTATGATGCTCCAGGGGTATTGGTGTTACAGAATTCAAGTTTTAAGCATTTACAAATTTGCAATGCACGGCTAGTGAGTCCTTTGCTATTTGGCAAATTATTGGAAAAACTAGAAAATTTAAGTCAAGAGCCAACGGCATCAGAGTGGGTCGATCATCTGAGTTGTTTAAAGCTGATGTATTTACTAAGTTATAGAACTGGACTTCGATTAAATGAAGTTCGTTGTCTTAAAATACAAGATATTATTTGCCCAGAGCTACTTTATAAAGAAAAAGAAAATACAGTTTTTAATAATATCACGCTTCATATCCAAGACAATTCATATCGCCGTCTGAAAACGCGAAGTGCGAATCGTCAAATACCATTGAAAATTGCATTGTCAGAACATGAGTTTTTAGTAGTACAACGTTACATACAACATCGTTATGAGCAATATTTGGTTAATCAGCAGGATGATCTACTTTTTAGTGTGAATCATCGTGTATTAACTGATCAATGTATCAGCAAAATTACAGTAGATTTGTTTAGTCAAATATTAGGTATGCATCATGGCTTTAGTTTTCATACATTACGCCACAGTGCTGCTAACTATCTAGCAATAACTTTGCTCGGTTCAAAAGAAATGATCAAGACCTACACAGATTGTCCTTGGGTAAAAGCAAAAAAGATGAGGGATTTATTGTTTGGTATGAAAGCACGTGCTCAAGAAGAGATTATTCAACATAAATGGCAGGTGCTCGCCTCTTGGATGGGGCATAGCAGTATTGAGCAAACGGCTTCAAATTACCTTCATGTTTTGGATTTATTAGCAGTCGATCGAATTTATAATTCGCCGTGTATCATTTCAAAAAAAGTATTAGAACAGTGTTTTAGTCCAGTGAAGTCAAGTACAGACTACATAAACCTAAATCGTTATACTCAGCAGCAGAAATGGTTTAATTCTTATCAGCAAACACAGCCAGTTACGATGGCTGGCCGACAAGAAAAGAAGTTTAGTATAGAGAAGAGTACTCTGACACCTTTTCAACGTTTGATAAGTTTTAGAGAAGGTCGATTAAGCGAAGATACCCAAGCTCAAGAATGGATGCAACGATGTCAATGGATGAGCACTAAATGGATGGATCGCCAAAAATTTAATTTAAAAACGAATTATGTTTATAGTAAGAATTTAGAAGAGAGTTGGTTTGATGAACTTTACGAAAAGGCTAAAAAACTGACTCGTCCAGATGAAATAATTCCTCTCCTTGATTTTCATTATAAAGATGATAGGCAGCAAGATGCACTGAAAGAAAAGAACATGGTTAAGGCGCTTAAAATATTATTATTATTTGGAAAACTGCGTAAGAATTTTCTACATTTTCAATGCCGAATGAAAGGTGATGAGCAACAAATTGTTAATTTTATTACTGGTATAGAGCCAATGTTAGGAGATCATCTGTATTTAGAAAAACAAAACTACCCAGTTAATTTGGATGCTCCTGAGCGAACCGTTAAATTTAGTTTTCAAAGAGTTGTCGGCTCTAACAAAAAAAATGTTACTCCGCTGGTTATATTTAATTTAATGTTAAAAATGATGCAAAAAGATGAACTCTGGATCAAATAGCCTAAGCATGTTAAAGGGGAATTGTTTAGAAATTTCCCTGTTTATAAGTAAACTGCCTTTATGAAAAGCACCATGCTGACTTGGATTAATAAGCGGAATGTAGTATCACAGTTTGATCGCTGGATTTACGAAAATGGTGTGAAGATTAGCGGTATGGTAAATCGATGAGCTAAAGTGTTGTAGTCCAAACTCGATCTGACAATTACCCATTTTTTAGTGTGCCCGTCAGGTTAAATTTGAACTGAATTTTTCTCAGCCCAAATTCATTTCCAATCAAGTTATGTTTCAAGTGGCGTGCGAACACTGCACAATTTAATTCACGGTGCCTAAGACAGGTATCAACTTCGGACCAGCCATTCTAGCTTTGCTAATGATTTCCACCAGCTCATCATAAGTCAGTTCAAACTTATCCTCACTATCAAATACATAGACCATATTCTTGCCTTCATGTTCAGGTGGAGTAGGTGGTACAAATCGTTTCGGGATAAGAATTTGTGCGAGTTGTTCGTCAGTTAATTTAAATAAGTGCATGTTTTTATCCTACTGTTCCTTAAAATGTATTCAAACATACTCAAGGACTAATTCGCACTCTGTTAATGTCTTGTTGCCAAGCGTGTAACTAGAGCCTGAGTCGGTCAGTTCCGACTTGTAGCGGTCAGTCCGTTCTTGAAATATACGCTTTACAGTTTTGTAAGGCGTATAACGACTTATCTCATTGTCGTTTAATCTTGCAAGCACGTTTCTCGCAGCATTCCAATCAGCTTGCACAACTTCCCCATTGAAACGGTGAAAACGATCTCCCTTACGTGTACCTATTAAAAGGCCATGCAAGAAAGAATCACTTTGCGAAGTATATGCAGAATTGACTAGATGCACCGTAGAACCTCTACGGTGAGATATAGAAGTTAGGGCATTAGCTAACAAACCTTTAGCCCATGTATTTAAGCGTCTATTGGTGTTTTTGCCATAGTTGCGTTTACTTTGAATTGGGGATGTTAAATCTTCCGCAACAATCACTTTGGCTTTATCAACCAACTTGTGAGTTGCTGTAAATATTAATGTTTTGAGCTTTGCTTTTTGAGTATCTTGTCGCTTATCTAGTTTTTTTCGACCTAGATTATTTAACTCAATTTTCTGTTTCTTGTGTGGTTTAGCTTTAGCAATCGCTCTGAGCTTGTTTCTGTGCTTGTACTTTTGATTTAAATAATCTGATTCACTTGAGATCAGCTTGCCTAGACCACTCCCATATACATCGCCATCAGAGTCCACAAAAGCTTCTGAGTACCCTTTATCAACACCTACGGTTTCCTGACCACAATCCTGTGTTTCAACTGCATCATAAGTTGAGTGAACTTCAACATTACCGTTTTTTAGAATGATTCTAAGTGTGCCTTGTGGCGCAAAATCAACAGTCGTATTTAATGGGATTTTAATGGTTTGTCGAGGGATTAGGCTTGGTACTTTAAGCCAACATTGACCATTTAACTCAAAGGTTTTACACATATCCGCACGAACAATAATTTGATTATGTGTGTGATTAACACCATGCTTAAAGTGATTACGCATTTGACGATGGAGGAAATTATCAGTCATCCATTCATCTTTTTTAAGCAAGGTGTATAGTCTTTTTTGTTCATTATTACAGGAGGTGCGTTTTCGGATCGCCTGCTTTACTTTGTCTTTTGATGCTTCTCGATAGGCTTTAATATCACCTATGCAATCACGTAGCGTTTCTTTCCACGCATTTGCAGAAACACCAAAGTCACGACTTTCTTTCATCCACGCATCACGAATAGCTCTGTCACTGATATTCAAACCTGAAATAGCACCATATTTAGCCCACACCTCGCTACGAATACGACCAAGTAAAACAGCTTGTTTCTCAAGCTGTTTGTACTTTTGCACATTCAAGTTTTTACAATGGTGGATGCGTGTTAATTTCACAAAGTCATGCCTAGGTTAAGGGATTGGATAATCAATAGATATGGATGCTAATATACCAAGACACTCACCTAAAATACAAAAGATAATCATTTAAATCTCTAATAAATACCCACCTTGCCACTACTGAATCGACATAGACAAAATGAGAACTTATGCAAATATTTGTCTATATTTTTAGTTATAGTTAATTACTCTCGTAAAACAGCTGACGAAGTCCGAGATAGAATCATTGCGTCAAAACAAACGTGATGCTTATGCACTTATGATGAAAATGAATTAATTATTATTTAATTAAGTTAAAAGACTGCTATATAGCGGTCTTTTTTGTTTTTGAGCTCTACAAATTTTAATGAGTACATATAGTTACTTTTATAAAAATGATAATAAAGGGTAGAGGAGGTCATCTAAGAATTTAAAGCACAAGACTTATTTAACATTGATGACAGAAAAAGTGAGTTGTTGGGAACTTAAAGAAGAGGTGGTACTTATAATGGTTACTAAAATACAAATACTTAAAATATTAAATATATAAAACAATATATTACAAATATATATGATGCGTAGTGTACGCATCATACATAAAGCGTTCTATTTTGATATAATTGATCCAATCAACCCATTGTTAGGTTTCATTTAAATTCCATGAGTCTTACTGAAATTAAAGTTCGCCAAGCTCATTGTAAGGAAAAAACCAGTTTTTTATCCGATGAAGATGGGCTTAGCCTGAAGATTGAGCCGAGTGGAAGAAAATCTTGGTGCTATCGCTATACAGATCCACAAACTAAAAAACGTCGACGCATTCAGTTAGGTCGTTATCCTGATTTATCGCTGAAAAAGGCACGACAAGTCAGAGATGACTTTAAAGACAATGATTTCTGTTTTGAACAAGATACTGCCTCTAATGTCATCACCTTTGGTAAGGTCGGGGAGGAGTGGTTACAGTTCAAACTGAAAAATGCCTTCAACGATCTACCCCGCTGTGGTGTACTACAGTTAGCAGAAAGATGCTTACAGCAAGATATTTATCCAGACCTTCAGGATCTACCTTTTCAAAACATCAAGCGTTATGACCTGGTTTCAGTAATCAAAAAAATAGAGGGACGCCAAGTAAAAGAACCTGTCAAGAAAGCTTGTAGTTATTTGAACCAAATTTATGACTACGCTGTAGCGATGGGTTATTGTGAATTCAACATCGCGCATGGTTTAAATAAAATCGCCATTAACAGTAAAATCAAGAAAAATTATCCGTATTTGAAAGCGGAGGATATATCTGATTTTAAGTATAAATTACAAAAATTGGATGCCCATCCGATTATTAAAAAAGCACTGCTGTTCAAATTACATACTGGCGTGCGAGGGGCTGAATTGTTATTGGCTGAGCCTCATCATTTTGATTTAAATGAAAAAGTCTGGAAAATACCTGCCTTGCATATTAAACAGTTTCGACGAAAAGTCATATTAGGCCATGAGATTCCCGACTTCTTAGTTCCACTTTCAGATCAGGCTTTAGATATTTTAAAAGACGTCATGCAATGGTCATACGGTGAAAAGTACATTTTTGCTAGCCCACGGAAACATAATCAACCGATTCATTTTAATACATTAAATATGGCTATACGTAAGATGGGCTATGGAAAACATCAATTATCCTCTCATGGACTACGTTCCACTTTTAGTACCATTTTGAATGACTCAGGTTTGTTCCAGGATAACTGGATTGAGGCACAACTTTCACATATTGATAAGAACCGTACCCGTGCCAGCTATAATCACGCTGACTATTTAGCCCAGCGGACTGAAATGATGCAGTGGTGGGGTGATTATTTAAGTACTGCTAAGTGAAAATCGTACTTTTATACATAGACTTAAAACATTATGGGGTTTCAAATGGATAGTAAACAATATACTTGCCGTGTTACATGGTCAGCAGAATATAATGAGTATGTTGGGTTGTTCGAACCACAAGCACTAGCCATTTGTTGTAATTCAGCTTTAAGCGCCCTTAATTCTTTCATGCGTTTATTCACTAGTGCAAGTTGCTGATCAATTAATGCATTAACGCTAGAGCAGCTTTCTTCTGGCTTATTTTTTAATTCGATAAGACGTTTAATATCATTGAGTGATATATCTAGGCTGCGACAATGCTTTACGAATTCCAATTGTTTAAGTGCTTTGCTATCATACAGCCTGAAATTACCTTCTGAACGATTTGGATTTAACAGTAATCCTTCTCTTTCATAATATCTAATCGTTTGTATTGAACAGCCCGATTTTTTTGACAATTCGCCTATTTTCATCAATTTCCCCCAGACATTTGACTCTATAGTTACTATAGAGTCTATAGTATAAGTATGCAACGAAAAGGATATATAAAAAATGACTGAGAAATATTTAAACAATACGAATATCGTTAATTTTGAACACAAAGATATCCAATCCTTGATCGATCAACGTAGGTGGAAAAACTTGGATAACTTCAACAAAATTGGTGCCGCTTATCAGTTTGTAAAAGATGATTTTTGTGGTTATGGTGTTGCAACAAAGTGCTTTTCATCACCAGATACAGATTGGCGTGGAGAAAATACCTATATTCAAAAAGAAGGTATTCATGATGACTTTGGGCTTTATGATTCCCCTGATGAGTTCTATCTCGAAAAAGGGACTAACTTGTCGGGGTTCAAACGCTGGATATATCAACGCTTGATACGTCACTTGATTAATATGAATGTATCAAAACTAAGAAATAGAAAAGTACTAGAGGTACAAAATGCACAACCATAATCATAGTCATCAACATGGTAAAGATGACCGTATTGGTTGGGCATTTTTCCTTAATGTGACATTCACTATTATCGAATTTATAGGTGGTTGGCTCACTAACAGTACGGCGATAATGGCAGATGCAGTTCACGATCTTGGTGATAGTCTTTCAATAGGTTTTGCGTGGATTTTAAGTCGTTTTTCAGATAAAGAAGCATCAGATAAGTTTAGTTATGGTTATCGTAGACTTACTCTCTTTGGCGCATTGATAAACAGTATTGTTTTAATCATTGGCTCAATTTGGATTTTATTTGAAGCAATTCCAAAGCTGTCCAATCCTGAAATGCCTGTAGTCGAGGGGATGTTAGGGCTAGCGATACTCGGCGTTGCCGTTAACGGATATGCTGTATTAAAATTAAAAGCGGGTGAAACATTAAATGAGAAAGTGCTGACATGGCACCTTCTTGAAGATGTACTTGGATGGGTTGCCGTTCTTATAGTCTCTATCGTACTGTTGTTCGCTGAACTGCCGATATTAGATCCCCTTTTATCAATAGGGTTCACGCTGTTCATCTTGTTTAATGTTTTCAAAAACCTGAAATCAACACTCGTTTTATTTCTTCAAGCTGCACCCGATAAAGAGACTCAAAAGCGTATTAAACTATCACTAATGGAATTTCCTGAAGTTAATGGTATCCACCACATGCACTTTTGGTCACTAGATGGTGAAAGTCACGTTTTAACAGCGCACCTTGAGCTGAGTGACAACTTTGACGTTAAAGAATTAATTAGGCTTAAACAAGAAGTTGCAGCTAAATTATCTTCCTATCATTTATCGCATACAACGATAGAGTTTGAGTTTTTAAATGAAAATTGTCGGGATGAAGCGCAGTAAGCTTTATCAATAAAATGTTGGGCATACAATATTAAAAGCAGCTTAATTAGGCATAACCTAGTAATTAAGCTGCTTTTTTTGATTTTAAATTTCGTCGGATTGCTGTTTGCTACTCTCAGAGCCATGCGCCCATTGATATAAAATAGGCAATACAAACAAAGTTAAAATTGTAGAAGATACAATACCGCCGATAACAACTGTTGCTAGTGGTCGTTGTACTTCTGCACCAATTCCAGTGTTTAACGCCATTGGAATAAAACCTAAACTTGCGACCAGTGCCGTCATTAAAATAGGTCTTAAACGAATGATGTGCTGAGTTTCCATCATTGTCTTGGCTTGATGCGGATCAGTCTAAAGCATTCTCAGGAATAGAGGAGCTCGTTGCTGATGTTGTCGCTGATATGATTAGCAATAATGAAAAAGTTCCTACACCACTCTCCGGGAAAATATAGTAGGCAGTTTGTTGTCCTTGTTCTCAGTGGTTCAACAAAAACTAGCCCTCGAAGCCGCAGAACGTGGCGTGGACATAAATTGTTTAGTATCAGTAAAAAGAGCGATGTAATTTTAGTACGAGTGAGTGATAGAGCAGGAACCTATGCTTCATATATTCAGTAAATGGTATGTTTTTGAATTAATAGGTATTTTTAAATAAAGCTTTCTTTGATTTAGTGCTTTTTATTTAATAAATTAATTTTAAAAACAACTTAGGCTAATTGATAAACACTATCTGGAAAGATTAAAAGAAAATATTTTTTAATTTCTGCTAATTCATTTAAGGCAGGTTCCCTTTCAAGCAGTTGAAATGTCCAAATAAGTACAGCCTGATGATTATCATAGCAAGTATTTACTCCAAGAAAATTAGCCATTCCATAACTTCTATTGATGTTCATTTCTTTAATTAATTGATTTCCTAAGTCACGAGCTTGCTGGCTGATCAATAACTCATTTGGTAACACGGCGGTCATCTCCACAAAATAATCTAATGCAGGTTCAATCCTTATATTTAAAAAGTTATAATTTAGTTGAAATGGATAAAATATACTTTCTATAAGTTGTAATAACCTGCTGTAGGTTAATTTTAGCAAAGTATTACTCAGTCAACAACTTCAAATAACCCACAGCAAGTTATTTTTTGTAAATTAATTTAAATATGATTACTTGTAAGTTATCTAGCCTCATGGGCGATAGAAAAATTTTAAAATTAAGTGAAGTGGTGCATGCAACAGGTATCAATCGCAACACGCTCACAAGTATGTATTATGACCGTGCTGTACGTATTGAATTACCAGTCGCCGATAAGTTGTGTAAGTACTTTAACTGTACGATGAATGATTTGTTTGAGTTTAAGGAAGAAGTTGAAGAAAAAGATTAACTTAATACTTCGTTTGATAAGTTTTTCGAAGAAAAAGACTAGCCAATACTTAGTTTGATAAGTTTTTCTCTGCAGATCTAATATTGAATTTTATAAAATATCATTACAAACAGAGGTGGTTCCACTTGTTTGAACAACTAAAAGCGTATTTATAAGTGATATTCCGCTCTAGTTAAGCCACCTTGTTTTGTTGGGGTAGCTGATCATAGTAAAACTCATTTGGTGTCATTTTGTCTA
>NZ_VOZS01000029.1:0-26249 GCF_013419675.1 Acinetobacter sp. YH12069
AAAGTCGTTTGAATGATTTCTTCTTGGTCTACGTGCCATAAAATACTCCATATATTGATGTTTATAACATCATTTGAGGAGCAGAGTATCACTTATAGGAGTTGTTCAAATTTCCGGATCCATCTCTGCCCTTGGTATCGTTTAATCAAGAAATAATAGTTGATTTAAAATATTTTGAAGATCTGTCGTCAGAATCCAAACTCAATAGCATGATCAAAGCTTATAACAATTTGGTAAGTCAACATGTGGATTATTTAGACAGCTACATTAAATGCCCTGATAATAAATTAATATCTGAAGACTTTGTCTCGAGAGGAAAAGTATTTACATCTGGACTAAATAGCACTTCACAAACTATTCAGTCCAACCTTAAAGAGTATATATTATTTAAAGATATTCTAAAGTAAGCCCTGATTTGAGGGCTATTTCAAACATAATTAAGTTTACTATTCTTTATCAGAACCCTTCTCATTTAAATGATTTGATAAAGTAAATTTCTCCACTACAGTAATTTCTTTATTTTCATTCCCTGGCTTTGGTTTCGTAACTGCTTTATTGCTACTTTCCTCTACGCCTAAAGGCTTAGTAGTTGTTGTTTCGGTTGTCATGCTAAATAAATTTTCTTTATTAACTTTATACATACCAACTAAGCTAATAAGCAGAATAATAAAAAAACAAGACACTGATTTTGTGTAAAAATCCCAAAAAATTGGATTGTACCATTTGTAATTTGATACATTCACATTATTTAACTTACCATTGTTTTCCAATGAGTTTTGCAAATTACTCATTGAATTAATCCACTTAACCATCATATTTAATAAAGTTAGTAAGCAAATCATTAAAAGAGCAATAATAAAAGTTAAATATGGCCACCTAGAATTTACTTCTAAAAGTTTTACAGTTGATCCAATTAAATTCACCCCACCAAAAAGAGTGAAAATGATTGAAGCAAAGATGCCTAGAATAGTGACGAAATTTGTAACCATACCACTAGACATATCTTTTGCTTTCTTTGCCTGTTTTCTCGCAAATTCAGCTTGTTTTTGGGCAATATCTGCCACTCTATTTGCTTCTTTTGCAGAATCAAGCATAAATTGTTTTTGTATTAAGGCTAGTTCAATATGTAAAGCAAATTTTTCATAACAAGCAATCACATGATCTTGTTTAGTACTTAAATCATACAACCCAAAAGTGTTCTTAATTTCTTCTATTATAGTTGTGGTAAATCCATTAAACGTATTCGATTTAATTTCACTTAATTGATCATTAAAAACCAAAACCGAAATATCTTTATAAGGAAGGTTATAAAATGTTTCGTTAGCAGTCTTTGTTACATACACATCTACCAATACACTAAACATTGCAGCAGTTTCTTCTACGACTGCCTTCTTGTTAAACTCATCTGGGTTTAGATGCCTTTTCACAAAGGCATCTAGTATATAATCTGTACTCATTTATCACTAATCGACTTTGCTAGCTTTAATTCAGAATCAGAATAAGTAAGTTCAATGCCATTCATAATATCAGGCTCAAAAGCTTTCCATGCATCCTCATCATGAGTACGTTCAACAAGATCAAAAGCCTTCCAAGGTAAATAACTCTTTATAACAGGCTCTGCTGTAGTTATAAATTCAATATCTTTAGTGAGAGTATCAGCCACAAAATCTTTACGAGAAAAACCTGTTTCGCACATTTCTAATATTGCTTTTGGTTTAGCAATATGATGAAAACCTGAAGACTTAAACTCGTGATAAACTTCTTTAACTACTGGACCATACTGCCATTTTTGAAAATCCTCATTAAATAATCGCTTTTCAAATTTTTTAAAATACTCGGCAGCAATATAATATAAAATTTTTTGAAGCTTCAATGGGGTCAAAGAATATTTTGATAAATTATTTTGATCATTATTTGCATACCACACAATATAGTTGGCAATTTCCATTGCTGTATATTTATTATTCATATTTCACCTCACATATTACACTTAAATCAACAGAACTTAGTAAAAAAGCTAAGGGTTAACATTGTCGAAAAACAGTGACGGTGTACATTTTTAAAATCCTTAATTTAGATACGACAAAAGGCAAGACTTTTCTTGCCTTTCATTACTATTCAAATTATAGCATTTGCTATAAATAAGCAACAGTGTGGAACATTAAAGTTTCACAAAAACCAGCCATCCTTAAGTACGCAGAATATTTCTAAACACCTCAATTCACACACTGCACACATCTGGTCATATGCACTTTCGATACAATCGAATACGCTGTGCCGCCTGAAGCAGGATGCACAGATGTAAAAGATCAAATGCCTTTTTCATGTTCGATAACTACTTGAGCAACAGCTTTCGCAGCCGACCAATATTTTGAATGAAATGCTGCAAGTTCCGTATCATTCGAAATAAATCCGAGTTCTACGATCAAGCCACCAGCATTGATAAATCCAAGTTTTCCACGGGCTGACTGTGATTGATCAATCCACCCCTTATCACCACGAAGGCGACTGCCAAAAACATCAGCCACGGCTTTAGAAAGTTTTTGAGCCAAGACTTTGTCTTTCGGCAAAGCAATGGTCTCAATGCCATTCGCCTGTTTTGATGCAGCAGCATTCATGTGGAATTCAATTGCGATCGATGCACCTTTCGCCAATGCGATAGCATTTGTAAGCGGGAGATTGATTGTTCCTGCGCCATCAGTTTTATAAGACAGACCTGCGGCTGCAAGATAATGTGCTACAGCATTTCGGAATTGTCGCACCAATTCAGCTTCTTTGTATTTGCCATTTACAGCACCTGGATCGCTATTGCTATGCCCTGCAGTAATCGTCACAAATTGATTTACATCGTGTAGTTCAGGCTGCTTTTTCAGGCGGGCAAGAACCATGGCCACGCCAACAAACATACCAACCCACTCTGCAATGTTTTCAGGAATCTTGTTTTTTAGTTCCTGTGGAATGACATTCCAGATATTTAAAAACTGCTCTGAGAATAAAATCAAGGCATAAAAAAAGGCGCTAAATGCGCCCACTTGTACTGACTTTAGTTTCCAAGCCTGCTTCCAGTTATCGATTAGTTTCATTTTTCCTCTCTCATATTTCGTTCATAAATTTTGTTGCGGATTTCTTCAACCGTTCTTAAGAGTTGGTCAGATTGTTTTTCAAGAACCTGAATGCTTTGAGCGTTGGTCGTAGCTTGGGTATTTACTGTGTCTGTTTTGCTCGTCTGAGTATTCCAAGCAACTACGAATAGACCTGCTAAAAAAATGCCACCAAAGCGCACAAGATTGGTAATACTGTCGATCTTGGTCTTACTTTCATGTAGTACCCTGATTTGTGAGTCCACCTCCTTAAATCTTGGCTCAACTTCATTTCTGAGCTGCTTAATCTCACTTTTGAAGTTTGACTTTGCTCGGTCCAAATCTTCTTGCAGATTGTCACGAGTTTGAGTTAAGTCATTGCGGGTCTGTTGATGCTCCTTATTGAGCTGCTCTAACTGCATATTCATGCGGTCGAGCTTTTGGGGCATTTCAGCGAGCTTATCCATACTTTTTCCAAGATCATTAATCTTGTCTGAGATGGCAAGAAGCTGCCCTGCTGTTGCTACTGGTGGATCGGTTGTGTAGTCATTTGGCATTGCGCCCCCTAATTTTTGTCAATAAAAAAAGCACCTGAGGTGCTATGCGAATGCAAATTGAAATCTATTTTTCATCGTCATGCTAAATAGCCTGTATGCGCGATGCAAATGCCGACCAGTTTGGTGCTGACTGATATGCTGCGACCGATGCGGCTGGGACTTTAATGATGCAGGTTGATTTAAGATTAGAAAAACTACTTGATATGATAGTTGGTGGTGCTACCGCCATGCAGATAATCTCATCACAAGAAAGCCACTCGTAAAATGCTCGCTCCCCTATGCTCGCAATACCAGCATGTAAGTATAGGCTTTTAGCACTATTCCAACCATAAAAACAATCTCTGGGAATTGAGGTGACTTGGTTTGGAATAGTTAATTCCAATGCACTTCTCCATCCATTAAATGCGTTTTCTTCAATAACTTGTAGCGATTGAGGCAATTGCAAACTTAAGGCATCATCCCAGCCATAAAATGCGTAAGAATTTATTCGAGTTACATTACCAAGTATTTTTAAACTTTTCGCATATCTCCAGATTGATCTAGACTGTGTGTCGCTGTGCGGTCTAAATGCATATCGCTGTATCGTTCCTGATATTTGCTCTGTTAGTGTGACATCCGTAATATTGAGAGGGAAATCAACAAATGATCCATCTATTTGAATAACACCTCCGCCTGTTATATTACTCGGAGCAAAGAGTTCAATAGATTTTGTTGCACCTTCTTTTTCAGCAGTCACAGTGACTTTTTGCCCACTTGTATAAGAAGCTGAAAAAGGGACTATAAAGTCCCCATTTGCATCTGCTACCCCTGTATAAGTCGCCATTTTTACTCCTTAATTTCAATTGTAATTACTGCATTTGGTTCAGCTTTAACACTAATACTTGAACCATCGAAGCTCATATTAGCTTTGAGTGACTCATCTACATTTACAGAAATATTTGCTGTTGGCACTGTTGAGCCGATAACTTTATCTTTTGCTGCCGTAGCTGTGAGAACTAAACTCACAGATTCAACAAAGAAGTTGTGTTCAAAGATTTGGTAACTTTCAAATCCATCACGCACAGACCAAAGTTTCAATTTGTGTGCTTTATTCTGTAAAAGCACTGACGAAAGGATTGCATGACTGTCTAAACCAATACCACTTGCGCTGTAAATAACACCATCCTGAACCGTGGAAAGCTCGATTGAATAAGTCACTCCATTTTCAATTGTTACACCACTTTCATACCACCCGATAATTTCACCTCCAGTTTGTTGGACACGGTTTCGATGCGCCCAAGTCAACAAAATATCGTTAGAAATAACGTGAGTTTCTGGAAAATAATTTCCATTAAGTTTTACATTTGCAGGTGGGTATGGTCTGAATGCACGCGCATTCATTTCAATAGCAATTGAGCCTTTATTTTCAAGCATGCCAGACGGAGTGGTTGTGAGAGCCGACACAAGAACTTCCTCACCAGCAACATATTCGGTCGAATCAAAAGCAACATCATTTCCACAGAAATAAAGTTTTGTACCCGCTCCCCATTCTTGCGGCAACGAATCAAGAGCACCACGTTTTACGCTTACAACACCCGTATATGGATCCATGCCTTCAAACACCATCCACTCACCCGGTGTTCCAATCCAATCACTGCCACATTTAATTAATGTACCAATTGGCAAGCCTGAAATTGCAGCACTATCTTTTACTATAAAGTTTGTTGATGTTCTTGAAATAATCTGATCAAGTTCAGCGACAGGCTCGTAGTTAATTGTTGCAGCACGCACCCATTCTTCGCCTTCTGTACCATCGTGCGTCATCATGACAGCGTAAAGAGAATTGGATTGTGGTTGTTGAGCTACAACACCAACTAATCCAAAGTTATTTTCATAACTTAGCTCTTCATCAACTTGACGCTGACCAAGTGCCATAACAGCCAAGTAATAAGGCATTTCAAAAGGCTCGTATGGACATGCTAGAGGCGGCTGCACACCAACATCAATTGGCTCATCAATAACAACATCAGACCACAATTGACTTGAATAAGGCACAACTTCAACAAAATCAATCGATACATCAGCACCCGTACCAAGATTAATTTTCATGATCCGAACTGTAATTTCACCTTGCCATTTTTGTGGCCAAGCTAATTTTAGAAGGTCATAGCGATTCCATTTTCGCGCATTGTATTCAGCCGTCGTGAAAGAGCCCTTCCACACCGGTGATGACATTTGCTTTAATTTCCATTGCGCCACAATCGCAGCATTTCGCTGATTCATGAAATATGGAAAATCTGCATCTTCAGCGTTTACACGCCCATTTAAGTTGCGAATCGATGCGTTTTCAGCAATTGAAAATGATGAGGTTTTGATTGCATCTTGATTGTAGTAAGTCACATTGAGTTGATTAATTGCTTCATCCGCATTTGCAACCTCAAGCGACATGCTTTTGATTTTATTGACAGCAATGCTGTGAATTTCACTTTCATCAAACCAGTCATCACGAAACAAAACCATTTCATAAAGACCTGTTTGGCGATTTACGCGAACGCCCGCTTCGATATGTCCACATAATTCTTCAATTGCTTCCAAGCATGATTTTTCAGTAATTGACCATGAGATTCCAAGGCCTTCATCCCAAATTCGATCCGCTGCTTTCATAAAGTTTATGTCATTTACATCGGACTCAGGCTTACTCATTGCTGTGTCATCAGTGAGAATTTCGCGAATTTTGTGAATTGGGTTGATGTCCGGAGCTTCCGTCTTTGTTTTAAAATTTCCGTCAGTTTTGCTTAATCTAAAATAATCACAACTATAGAATAACCCCCAGGTATTATTCATAGCCAAGTCAGGCTTGATGCAATGAATAGAGATTCCTAGCACTCCACCAGCATCCATAATTCCTTTTACTATTACAGTTCTAAGTGCTGTAGATTCATCCTTTTCACTTGAAACACTAAACTCTAACCATGAGCCAATTGGCTCAACCAATACCTGCTCACCCCTTGCAACAAATTCTGCATTTACCTCATGTAAGCCAGTTACATTTTCAAGACTGAATGTGATAGATACCTCTATACTTCTATCATCATAACTTCCACCACTGCTAAATATTGGCGCATATGCAAAAGATAAAACAATTTCACTGCCTGGATTGTAATCTCTCGCATCACTTTGCGTGTACGGCAGCACATTTCCGAATGAGTTAATGTGTACTGGAATTCTAACAACATGGCTTATGTACTGTTTTGATTCACTTGCATAAAAATGAGTTTGAGGTATCTCACAAACCCATGGTCTTTCCACACCGGTTGCGTACCATTGCTCACGACCATCATTGCGAATTCTAGTGCGCTTCGGCCACAACAGCATTTCTTTCATATAGCCTGAGTTACCCAGGTAAAAATCTTTAAATGCTAGGCATGATTGATACGGATACGCAAGCGGTGGCAGATCATTTTTAGCCAAATAACTTCTGTAAAAATCGACAGGTTGAGGGTTTGCAGTGCCGTAACGTGCATGAATTTGACCAGCCACACCACCTTCATTTTCACCATATAGATTCGGTAAATTTACATCGCCAATTGCAAGTGGATTTTTCTCCTCATCAATGAGTGGAGTTTGCCACCCTCGTTTGTCAAAATTTATCCCAAGCACTTTTTCAATCGGATTGCCAATAAATAAAAGGAAATTGGCAAAATAGCGATACCCTGTTACTTGCTTACTGCTCCCGCCCATTTGCCACCTCTACAACCTGCATTGCCATTGCATCATTCGTATTAATAAAGTCCTGAGCATCACGCCCATTCTTCAGAAAATCCTGCCAACCCCAACCTTGAGCCAAAAAAAATGCCCGCGATCCGCGAGCACACATTTTGGCTTTCCGTAAATCCGAGATATATATTTTCATTTCTTCCCGCCTTTGCTTTTGATTGCAGTGGTTTTTTGACCCCAAATATGTGTGATGTTTCCATACATGTGTGGACTACCTGCAATGTCGCTAAATGAAGTACCTTCATCAGCGATGGTTCCATCCAGTTGATTAGCTTTTGGCTTGTTTTTCTTCTGTTGTTTCCGCATCTGAAGGTAGTTGTAGACACCTACAGCGATACTCACCAATGCCGCAATTAAAATAAACATTGGGACCTCACTTAATTAACTGTGTTTCCAATGGGTTTTGACTCGGAATAAATGGATGTCCTGCAAAATTCAGGCTGTTATTGAGTTTTTCATGACAGGTTTTTAATGACTGATCACAACCTGGCGCAACACGAACCACATCACCAACTTTTAAACCGACATGCTGACGATAAAGGTTTAGAGAATTTCCACCGCCCGCCGTGATTGTGGTGTAAACACCATCTTTCACTAACAGGCCTAAATTTAGCCATGATGCCGAATATGCTTTGGTTTCCATGACTGGCGCACCATCTTCATAAGTTGGATTGCCTTGACCATCCAAAACAGGTTGACCTAGTTCATCTAAAACAGGGATTTGCTCAAAAATCGGATTACCTTCTTCATCAATCATTTGTGTAGGCACAACTGCAAAGCTCACTGTCAAACCATTGATCGCAGTCACTGTGACTTCAAAAGACCATTTATTAAAATTCAGGCCACACCAGCGGTCATAGATTGAATTCGGGCACGAAGACTGAAATTTGCGCGTCAAAATATTGCGGTTTAAGTACGATTCGCCCGTCTCACACACCAGCGTCAGCGTGTCTGCATCTTCATCAAATTTCGGCTGCGTCACACGGCCTTTATGTAATACCAGCGTTTCGTTTTGGTACAGCTCAAGGATTGTGACCGTTACGCCACCATAAAAGATCTTTCCTGCAAATACTGCAGCAAGGTTGTCACCTTCCGCATTTAATAAGCTCATTTGCGGAAGTGTTACTTCGGTATCGCACTTATCAATGCTTTCATCTTCAATCGCAGTGCGTGAAAGACCGCGAATTGGCAGATAATCAGTGCCTGCGTGTGTGATTACTTTACGCTGATTGGTGAAATACCACGTGCGAGTACCGTGCTTAAATTGATAGAGTTCCGCTCTCGTTTTCATGATGAAAGCTCCACGATTGGCACAGTGACTTGCGTTTTATGTGCACCTAAAAATTGAAATTCAATCTGGTCAGCATCAAGCCGATGCAAGCCTAAATAGCAAATGGTTTGGATGTTGCTGCGTTGAGCATTGATTGCTGGCGATACAGTGAGTGAACCGCCTGTTTTCGCAGTAATCGTGTGCACTGTCCAAGTGCCATCTTTGCGTTTCACAGCAATGTGTTTACGATCCGCTTCAAGCAAATACTTTGTGTTTGTACTGAGTGAAGTTGTAATGTTGCCAGTATTGAGAATATTCAAATGCTTCTCATACAATGGCATCCAAAAGGCTTGAAATCGTCCCATACGACGAAACAAAAACTTGCGATACTCCGTGTATTGGTTCCAGTCACGTAGTAAAGACTTAAATGGTTTTAAATATCGTGGCTTGGCCCAATGCGTAAAATCTTGAAAGCCACCAACATCACCATCGACAATGTTTTGATGCTGCGTCAGTGTCATTTCTAATGAGCTACCATCCAACAACAAAGGCCTGAAGTAAATATCATCACCAAGGAATTGCTCAGGCACATCAGCTTCAAATTCAGGCGAATCCTCTGCAATCACGCGAAAAACTACACTTGAGTTGGACCAAAATCCGCCAGTATTGATTGATGCATCGCCATCAATAATGCAGATCCGTAGCGGCATGATTGCTGCATTGATTGCTGTCACATTGGCTGCAAGTCGGAAACCATCCTGATACTCAGTAATCAATTCTTGAATGATTTCTTGCGTTTCAGGATCTCGAATTTCTTCTTGCACAATGACGTAGCGACCTATGCTTACAATCTCAGCAACTTGAGCGCCCTCAGAACTTTCAAGCAAAATAAAACCGACTCTAAGGTCGGCTTGATGTGCTGTCGTGTTCATGATAATGAAGTCGCTTTCTTCAAGATTTGGAATAATCTGTCGAAACTGCGGCAGTGGAATACCCCACTGTTTACGCAAATTTGCATAGAGCATGTGGTACATATCACCCATGGCTTTACGCATATTCACATAGTTGAAGCTCAAGACTTGACGAGGTGCATCACGCTGAATGTATCGAATTTCGCTACCATTAAACGATTCATGCACCTCAGTTTTAAACTCAAGACGTTCAGTAGAATCAAGCAGAGGGCAATTTGTTAATACGTGTACTTCGCCATATTTGGTTTGTATTTTCATTTTGTCCTCAAAAATAAACCTGAGTTAAACACCCAAGGCTGAACGGTTTCGTTTAAAGAACTTCACAAAAGCTTTTGTGCCATCAGGACTGAATAAGTAATCACTCAGACTTTCACGCTCATCTACAATAACGAAGTTCGGGTTTAGGTTTACTTGAGATTGACCACTTGAGTTTTGGGCTTGGGAAAGATAGTTAGTCAAATCCTTATTTTGCTGTGGATTCAACACACGTTCACCACCGTCCAGCAGCCAAGTACCCTCTTTCGGAATGTTATCTATACCATTGTGGGCCATACCTGTAATATTTACCGACCTAATGCTTGCAGCTTGGGCAACCTGTAATGCTGCCGCTGCCGCTCCAATTGCGGGCGCAATATACGGGCCAATATAAGGCGTCCCAACAACAGCATCATAAGCTTTTGAATAAGCAGCTGGGATGTTTAGCATTGCTTGCGCAACAGCAAAAGCTTTTTGTGCAGCAAACAATACCGCATAGGTTTTAGAGTTTTCATCAACTAGGCTTGCAAAACCTCCAAGCATACCCTCCATATAACTAGCAGTTGATTTAGCTTGAAGTTGCAACCTTGCGTTCTGATATTCTTCCTCAGTAATCAACATCTGAGCACGCGCTTCAGCAAGCAGATCCATGTCTTCTTGGTATGGCGATTTATCCAAGCCCATCATGGACTTGTAGTCTCCCCACACATTTTCACGTTCAGCATTCGACTCCAGGCCCTGATTGAAGTTCGCCTCTTTAACAAGACTTTGCTTCATTTCAGGTGAATATTCAGCAGTATTGAGAATCTCTTCTCGTACTAATGCGTAATATTCTTTGGCGTAGTCGGATGCCGTCATCCAGTGACGTTTTGCTTCAAGGAGTTGTTTTTTATCACTCAGCTCTTTTTGTTTCTGAGCTTCCTGATATTCGGCAACGTCTTTTTGATATGCAGCATTCTGTTTATCGGTGTACTCCTTGATTGCAGAATCGTCACCAGCAAATGCCTTTTGGATTTCAAGAATCTTGGCTCCATGCTCAACTTCCATTTTTTCACGTTCAGAAAGATATTGAAAAACGATGGATTGCTGTGCTTTCTGAGTTTCGGCTTGAATCCGTGCGGCCTCCTCATTTGTTTGCGCAACTAAGCTAAGCTCGTCTTGAGCTTGCTTGGCAGCTTCCGCTGTTCCCTTAAATCCAAGTACAGATACATGCAAATGCCCACCCGTTGCACGTGCAGATTTTTGCTTATATTCATCAAGAATTTTTACAACATAACCATAACGTTTTGCGACACTTTCAAGCTGTGCAACTGCTTGTGCAGACTTAGACGCATCAGCAATTGTGAAATCAAAGGCATTACCAGTCGCATGCTTACTGTTCGTACCCTTATGGTACAAATCATTAAATGCCGTAAATCTATTTAAATCAACACCAAGTTGCTTTTGTGCCAATTGTGCAAAATTAGCCGTGTAGCCACGGACCTGACCACCAGCAAATGCCTCAGATGACTTAATGCGCAACCCAGACAATGCAGAAGCACCAACCATCTTATTTAGGTTTTCTTGCTCTTTTGCAGCTTTGGCTGATGCCGCAGCAGCTTTCTCTTTGGCTTTTGCGTTTTCATCAGCGGCCTTTGTGTCAATCTTTAATCCTTTTGCTGATTGATTGGCAGCCGCACTGGTTTTTAAAAGTGCCTTAGCTAGTGGATCAGTTGCTTTCGTGGCATTGGCATCCATAACCACACTCATGCTTTTCAATGTGCTTGAGAAGTTTTCAGAAAGGCCATTCATTGCATTTTTTGCAATTGAAACACCTTCTTTTACGCCTGCCCCCAAAGCTTTAGCTTTATCAACTACGCCATCCGCATTCCACACATTTTGCGCAGTAATGGAGATATTTGCTGCTTGCTCTGCAAAAGCGGAAACCGCAATAACAATAGATTTTATTGATGCTGCCAATCCAATAATAAGAAATCCAACACCTTTGGCAATAACACCTACAGATTGAATAATGCTTCCAAATTGACCGCTCTTTTTTGAGCCATCCATGAACTGTGAAATCAAGCCGTTTAGGATTGGCATCATCTGTGAAGCAAGTTGGTTCTTAAATCCCTCATAGCGAATTTGTAGGCTTTCTGTTTGCGCCGCAAGGAGTCTTGATTGCTCCATGCTCTCCTTAGTTTTTAATACACCAGCATCCTCAAGTGCTGAACCATATTCATCTAAAAGCTTTCCATTTTCAGCAAACAATGGCGCAAGATTGCCTAAATCTGATGCTAGACTTTCAAATACAAATCGGCGCTCTTGTGAAGTAACACCTAACTCATCCATCTTGTCGTTTAGCAACTGGATAGCTTCAATACCATCCTTGCCTTGCAGGGTCTTAGCAAAGGACTTGATCTGGTCCTCAGACATTTTGGTATTATTTTTTAATGCGTCAAAGAAGTCAGCAGCCCCACCGCCTTGAGTTGCACTGAATTCACCTAATTTTTCCTGTGTATCAGCAAGAATAGAGCCTAATTGATCTTGAGATACCCCCAAACCCAAAGCAGCACGTTCTAAAATTTGAAAGCTTTGCACACTTGTGTTTGCGCGATTTGCTAATACTTGTAATTGCACATCAGCTTTAGCAGTCTCAATTGCAAGTTTGCTTAGTCCAGCAAATGCAACTACAACGCCACCTACCGCCATTCCAGCCAAGGCTGCACTTGCAACACCAACACCCCCTTTTATGGAACCGAGTTTGCTATTAAAACCATCAATAATTGAGCCTAACTGGGTTCCACCTAAAGCATCTGCTACCTGATCTTTAAAACCTGAAAAGGCCTTACCCATGTTATCGGTGGTTTGCTTGGTTTTACGTTCAGCCTGTGTCATCCCTTGCTCGAACGAACCAAGCTTTACTGCTAAATCTAAAGTCAACCGACCAAGTGATGCTGCTGCCATAACTTTTCCTCAGGCAATAAAAAACCCCGCAAATGCAGGGCTTTTGTATTTAATTTATTTAGAAGTCATAGAGACAATTTGCAGATTCTCTAATATATAAGTCTATTTTTTCTCTTTTCTGATCCTCAAAACTTAAAGGAACAGGTAGCTTATAAATATTTTCTGCTTCTCTTTTTAGGCGATTTAATGTTTCTACATCATCATTACCAAGAACATTGTCCAAAAACTCTTTTTGATCGCCTATACTCCAGCCGTCTACGTGATTCTGGTACATGCGCGCATAACCATCCGCAATAATGCTGCATTTCTCCAAATCGGTTAGCTCGCTAACATTTTTGCCAGCTAAAACCATAGCTGAAAACATTACTAAAAATAAAGCCAATAGTCCGCGCACACCCTACCCCAAATATTAGTTATTTGAGACAAGATACTAATTTATCGTACAAAAAGAAACCCACCGAAGTGGGTTTGTGGTTAGTTAAGAGTGAATGCAATAATCACCAGAATCAAGAATAGAAAATAAAAACTCCACCTCCACCTAAAAGCTCTTTGTTGGTATTTGTTGCATTCTGCTCTCCACTCTCGAATTTCTTCACGGTCAAGGCGCATTACCTCAGATGTAATCTCAATCTGATTATTAAGCTCAACCAGAAGTTGATCTCGAGTCATTAGCAACGTGTCTTCATCCAATCTTTCCAAAGTCATTGATACACCCCTGAGTCATCCGCATCCAATTGAGGAAGATAAGGTTGTATTTCACGCTCGATCTGCTCCAGCTCTTCAAGTAGCAAAGGCTTTTCATCCTGCCAAGACCGCATATTTCTAGCAGAATCACTAATTGTTTCTTTCCGTCTTGTGAATTTAAGACTTACAAAATTATGACGTTGCATCATCGACATGCCACGTTTAATTAAGTTTTCCTGCATCCAGTTAAACGCATTAATGTAATCCTCCTTAAACTTAGCAGCCTCCTTACCAGTAAATCCCATTGCTAGGAAAACAAAACCATCTTTCGTGATATTGTAGTAGGGTAATTTTCTGCCAGTCGCATCAGTATATTCACTGAGCGCAAAATTGCGCTCAGTAAAACCTTTTGAGCATTCAAGCTTTTTAATTGCTCGAAGTACGTCGCGATGGTTTTTCTTAAACACTTCCGCAACACGCAAACTACTTGTTGTTGGCATGCCATGTCTAGAATCTACTAGTGAATCAAAATTAATAACCGCATTCATGCCGCTAACTCCTCTGCAAAAAGTGATGCCAGTTGTGGTGAAAACTCTTTAAAGAATTCAAATTCTTCTAAGCAGTCATCTTGCGAGTCGTTTGCAATCCCAGACGCTAAACGCGCTAAGGTTTCGGCTGTTGAATGTTTGCTAGACTTTTCGGCAATTACACCCGCCAAGGCTTGCAACTGAGCAAATCTAAATTTTGCGGTACGAATTGATTCAAGTAAGCGCAATAATTGGTGTTCACTGATCTGAACTTGCTTACCTTTGGAAAAATGGGTTATATTGGACATAGTTAATATTCCTTTGTTAGCGCAAATAACCTTGTTTAATCTTGGCGGATGGCAAGGTTTTTTTGTGCCTGTTGATTTCATGCTTTCGCACTCTCTTTTTGGTTTAAATAAAATTCAACAGCCTTATTGATTAAATAATTCATTGAACGCTCTTCTTTTCTTGCATGAGCTTTTAATTCCTCATGCAACTCATTTGACACTCGAACACGAACATCAATAGGTTTTTGACGGCCTTCTTTCATAAAAAACTCCTAGTCACCCTTTGGGTGCATTAAATATGTCACCCTTTTGGTGACTTGTCAACACCCATTGGGTGATATACATTTATTTAATATTAGGATTGAAACCGCAAACATGACCACGTCAAGAGATACTGGCACTCAACACAAGTTGAGAATGCCCCCAGAACTAAAAGAAAAGTTATTTCACTCAGCTAAAGATATGAACCGATCTTTAAATGCTGAGATTGTTGCCCGCCTAGAAGAAAGTTTTAATGAAACAGGCTTAGTGGCTTCTGATCCATACAAAAGAATGCTTTTAGCAAATGTCGCTATGATTGTTGCAAGCGAGGCAGATAACCCTAATCCATCCTTTACCAGAGCCATGGAGCGCATCACTAAAGCAATTATGGTTGATGAGAAATATCTTTTTGATATTTACAAAGAATTAAAAAACCAAGAAAAGTAAGTTAACGCTGACTAAGTACCAGATCTGGTCTTTGCTTCCAGAGCCTCAATTTGAGGCTCCCGATATGATGCTCAAATCTGAGAATCATGATATGCAAATTCTCACATCAAACTCTGCAAATTTGCAGATCACTCCTCAAATATGAGGTTTAAAAAAAGCACCCTAGGGTGCTTAAATCCCTTTTTGCATCATCTCATCTACCGTCAAAATTTCATCTTCAGGCTGGTCTTCGTGCGGCATAAAAGAAATTGCTTTAATATCTTTGGCACCTTTAGATGCCAAGTATGTTGCTGACAAATTTCCAAAGCCTTGCTCAATTCTGCGGCCAATGAAAAGCGAACCTCGGAAGTTTCTGTATGCAGACCAAAACATAAACTCCTCATAGCTGAGGTTGTTTTTTGCCTCAGCTATGGTTTTCCCGCCCACACCATTTAAAACTAGCTCTGCCCAGAGCTCTTCTCTGTATTCAATTCCTTTCCCAGTTTTTCTGCATACTCCTGCAAACCCTTTAATCCAGAGACTTCATTAAAGATTTGATTTGCTAATGATTGTGTGAAATTTGATTCCACCAATTCTGGAGTAAAAACTTCTTCGCCAGACTCACCAACCAGAGCTAATGCTATCCAATCTGAAATAACCCGACTATCGTTATTATTTAAGCGTCGATGCAGATCTTCTGTCTTAGAAAAAGGCAACTGTTTAATGCGTATATCAACAGTTTCAATTTTTCCATTATGGTAAAAATCAACCGTTGCTTCACGAACTTCACCAACCAATGCGCCACTAGCAATCGACTTAATATCAAATGTACTTTTCTTTACTTTCTTAGCCATGTTTTAAGGTCCTACAGGTGGGATTGTGCGAATTGTTTCATTCACAATAGAAGTTTTCTTCATTGGGAATTTGTAGCCAACAAATTGCCCTTTCACGAAAGTCTTCTCAGCCAACTTAAGATACCCCTCCCAAACCCACCAAGTGCGAGAAGGTGGCAATGTAACCGCACCGCCTGCGACCTCTGGGGGAGCATCTGAATTGCTTGAGCCTAAATACCAAGTGACTTTTTTACGTGGTGTGGTTTTTGAAAGTGCAATCAGTTTTAAGTGAGATGAGTTTTCATCATCAAGATCAATTGATAGCGACCCTTCACCCGGTGTTTTCTTGCCCGGATCGAAGTTATCTTCTTCGTCGTCAAGACAAGTCACATCAATATCTTCTTCAGTGTCTGTACCCAATTCCAGCTCTTTTGCACACTGAACCGATTCAACTGCGGTCGCACCTTCTTCGTGGTAATACAACTGTGATTTTTGAACTTTAATACGCGCCATGAGTAGCTACTCCTCAAATTTTTGGCATAAAAAAGCCACCGAGTGGTGGCATTGGTTTAGAAATAATTAACCCAACTCAAGGCTGGGCTTAATCATCAAAAAGCGGCAAACACGGTTGCATTAACTTCTCAACTTCCTTGATTGCGCTAATTAATGTGTCTCTCTTTTTGCGATAACTTCCGAGAATATGACCTGCTAGACTTGCATCTGCTTTCTCTAAGCCAAGTTGCAGATTCAATTTATTGTGAATAGTAGTGTGTGCTTGATGTTGATTACTTAAATACTCTTTGGTTCTAAAGAACGCTTGCACCAAAGCACATTTAAAATCGACAACTCGCTCAGTGTTTCGCATTAATGTCATCAGGAAGGTCGCCTGCTGTTCATTCAGCAAGGCTATACGTCTGGTCTGAACACCACCATCAGTTTCAAAGGGTCGCATTTCAAATGCCACCCTTCCAAATTTGTTGAAGTGATGTATGTGTGTTTTGATTAACTGCATCACGGCTTTATGGTTGGCTTTGGAACCATCTGCTATATGAAGTGATGTTGTTAAGGCCTTGTCGCCCTCAACAATTACAATTTCATCCGTAGTCATTATGTTTGTCATGTCTTGCTCCTGATGCTCAATTGATAAAAGCAATCCACCCGAGCATCAATCAATGTGGTGAAATGCTTTGTAAATTTCAGGCATAAAAAAAGCGCCTTTTCGGACGCTGTATAAAAAATTAAATTATGTTTCAGACCACCAGTTCATATCCCAACCTCGGCCATGCAATTTAGTTTCAGCATCAATGCTGTCGGGATGCTTTCCGTTGTAGTAGAACCCTGCTTTTTCAAGCAAAGTGCGCACTTTCAGGCGCAACGTTTCAGCTTCCTTGGGATTGGAATGCCAAATCACCATTTGATATGTGTCGTTTTCATCGATCGCACCACAATCAATAGTGTTTTCAGGTTCTGAGCCTATGCCTTGAAAAACCAAATATGGAACTACTACACCAATGTCTGCTTGGCCTAAAAAGACTCGATCTCCGAATTTTGATGCTAAATAAGTATCGGCTTTAATCGTTTTGGCGATTGGAGCTGTCATTTTGCGAGTTCCTTGTCTAATTCAACACTGAAAACTTGTGAGAATTTATCAGTCACTTTTTGGATATTGCTGCTCATAGCGGGTCTCATAAAAGGCGTGGCAGGCATGTTGGCACTGCCAAACTCCAAATATCTCCAATAGGTCGTGATTCCACCAGATAATTTAGATAAGGCTGCGCGATCAGTATTTGCATTCTGTGCAGCACCGCCACGTACACCAACACGCATCACAATTTCATTTTGGCTTCGAGTTTTACCGCCAGATACTGCGATATTTTTCCAGATCTTTTCTGATGTTTCAGGATCATCGATCGCTTTAGCGTTTACTCGTGCTGCATCCCGAACAATATTCATTGCTTGGCGTGCTGCTTTACGTGCTATGCGCTTGGCTGCCTTACTGCTCGTCAATAACTTGAGTTTTCGATTTAGCTCATCAATGCCATGTATTTGCACATCAAGTGACATAAGCACCTCACATAGTTGAAAGCAAGAACGTCACCGACTCGTAACCTGTGTTTGTATCTTCAAGCGCTTGACTATCAATAGCGTAGGTTTTGCCCTTGTAAATCACACGCATGGTCGTGTCGATATCTTCTCGATAGCGGATCTTTACACGTGCGACGACTTTGGAATTACTTGCTTGTGCGGCAATTAGGTCCTTACCTGATAAATGGGTGACTTTGGCCCACAAAGGCATGTAATCAACCCACTGTTCAGGGATTGGATAGCCATCTTCATCACGACCTGACGTAAAGTGTTGCACCATGATTCGATGGCGGAGTTCGCCAGCGCTTTGGGTCATAAAACCTCCTAAATCGCTGTAGGCTTACGATATGGATATAACAAGGCTTGCACTGGCATAGGCAGATAATTACCGTTCAGCGGTGCATCTGATTCAGCATTTCGATATTTATCCCAATACCCACAAAGCATCAGAATCGCTTGGTGAATCGCTTTCGGATATTCAAACTCAAATTCATCTGTGATGTAATTTTTAACAGCACTATCAGCTGCATCTAAATAACCTTGCAGCATCGTATCGTTTGCATCATCGTCATAGCGCAAATGCTCTTTAAGAGTGTCTAAATCAACAATGCTCATTCATCACCCCATTTCTTTTGCGCTAATTTAAAGTTTTCATGGCTAAATTCACCTAAATGGTCTTTTTCACAGTGCCATAACGAGCCTTTATGTGTCACAAAAGAGCCTTTTTCATACTGATTTTCAGTCTTAAAAACGCCTTGATATTGGCCTTTTGGGCCTGAATTTTCGGTATTTTGAGGCGTATTTGGTGCAGATTTGCCAAAAGGATAATCCAACTGGTCACGCTTAGACAATGCTTCCAACGAATAGTTCTGCTGTTGCATGTAAACCGTGTCACCGCCCACCAAAGGCTCTAAATTGAACTGCTGACGCGCTTCATTTGGTGTAAAGATTGAAGCCTTAACACCGCGTTCCTGAATACCCATTTTTGTTTCTTTATCCATGCGGAGTAGAGAATCAACATCAAGGAATATTTCAAGGCCACGCGCTTTTAAGTCAAATGCATCATCAAGCAGGTTTTCAATAGCTTCTACCGGGCTTTGTAGACAGTCAGAAAAATAGATTTCATTCAAATCACCAACCTTCTGCCCTGCTGGAATCGTTCCATAGCCCACCTTAAACGCTGGCACATGTAACACTGAGCAAATAATTTCATTCGACATTTTTAGCTGCTCAATCGTTTGAGTATCCGAAGCTGTCATGCTGATTGGCTGATATTTCAAATCATCACCCAGTACCGCAGTTTTACCGATGTTTTGGCCTGTATAGTTCGCATTCCATGCTGCACCGATGGCACGTGCTTTATCTTCTGAAATCGCACCAGGTGCAACCAGAATGCCGCTTGGTCGACTCATATTTCCAAAAGAAGTTTTGGAATTTTTCAGAATATTTAAACCTAATCCCGCTGAAATTCCATAAGCAGTAATAGCAGGAATGCCTACTAGTGGATGATAGAGACAGTTTTCACGATCATGGATAATCTCGGAGGCTGGAACAACAACAGACTCTGTGCCATTCAGCCGATCAACTCCCAGCTGGTAAAAGACTTGCCCATCATCACTAATCAGTGGTTTTGTTTGATCTGGATTTAAAATAACAATTTTAACTACCTGCCCAAATACATCACGCACCTTAAATCCGTATGCATTACCACGGAGCTTTCGACAGATCATCCAGAATTCTAAAAACTGCTGCCAGTTTTGGTAATGGTTTGGACGTTTAAGAACAACCAAGTCATCAGGAATGGGCGCATCAACTAAAATTTCGCCTTTCTGCCTTTTAAGCAAAACACCCATTTTTCCAATGTCTTGAGAGATCAAGGAAATACATGAGAAAACTGCAGGATGTGCTGCCAAATCTTCACGAGTCAGCTCATCATTCTTTTGCCAAGCACCAGAATAAGGCTCATGCACAAATAAAGAAGTCCACCCTTGGTTTGAATGGACACTTTGCAGTGATTTTTTTCGGAAAAGTCTGTCAAAAATGCCCATCTAAACCGCCTTATTTTTGCTCTGTGGTATCTGTTTTGGTCTTGCGAGTCGTCTTTTTAGGTTCTTCGTAAGCTTCCGCCACACCTGTTTTAATCAAAATGTTTGCTTCAAATTCGGTAACTTCAAGCACATCACCTGGATTGGCGTTATGCATAACCTTTAAATATTTAATCTTCATAGACTGTTCCTATAGCTAAACAATTGTGATGCTTAGATATAAAAACAGCCCCTAAAAAGGAGCTGTTTTAGGTCGATTAACCACCTGTTGCATAGTTAAGAAATGCTGCAGCAATCGGACGACGTTTAGCCCAAGTGATGAACTTCTCAACACGTACCGCAAATTTGTTTTCTTGCCATAAGTGGTGAGTCGTACCACCATCAACCAAGGTTGCTTGATCAGAGTAAGACACATCCACACCACCATCCTGAGCAAGCAGGATTTCAGAAGTCTTCACAAGAATGATCTTGTCGCCTACTGCCTGCGATGTGATGACTGGGATACCCATTAATGTACGGGTGCCGCGAAGCGCCATACCTGTGAAATAGCTATTGCCTAACGCATCACGCAACAAACTGATTTGTGCGGCGCGTGTTTCAGACATTAAGAAATATGAGCCATCCAATGAAAGGTTGGCTGTCACAAAGCTATTAATAAGAGCCAATAGGTCAGCTTCATAATTTGCTGCTGTAGTGCCTGTATTTGGAGTGGCTGTTACCCCATTTAAAACACCTGCTGGGCGCGTAGTTGATGCAGCCACCGCATCAAGGAAAGTATTATCAATAAGCGTTTTTGATGCTTCGATAAGATCATCACGCACCAAAACATCTACCGCTGGATCAGAACGTCGCATTAATTCTTGTGTATAAACCGTGATTGCGGCAAGCTTGTGTTCTTTAATTTCAACTTCACCGTAGGTTGGGTTGGTTAATGGCTTGGCCGCACCTTCACCCACCCAAGCAGCAGTGCCGCCTGTTAATTGGCTTGGGATTTTTGAGTTGAACGGTACATTACGGAAGCCTGTAAGTTGGTCAAATACAGTTGCAGCACGGAGCATGTCAACAAATTCACCAACCAAGCGGTTTTCTTGCACTAATGCAGATGCAAAACCAACGTCTGTTGTAGTACCGAGTGTGGCTTTTGTCACTAAGTCCTGAACTTCACCACCAAAGCCCATTTGCTTAGCCATGTCTACGGGTGAAATGAAGTTGCCGTTTTTGGCTGCCAATTGTGAGCAAAGCTTTGCACGTGCGTATTGTGCAAAACCAACACCTTTGGGCAGGTTTGATTCCACCTGAATGCGTGGCACTTCTTTTTTACTTTCAGCCGTGTCTTTTGCTTCCTGCTCAGACTCACCTTTTGCAGCTGTAGCAGATTTTGCAGCTTTTTCGGTAGCAGTGATTAGCTTTTCAATGCGCTGAGCTTCTTTTTCCAGCTGCCCTACTTCTTTTTCCAGTGAATCATACTGGGTGTTCTGCTCAGCATTGAGCGTTAAGCCCTTTTCATGAGCTGCTTTATGTAGCGCTTCCATAGCCTTCTGTTTCTCAGCGATGGTGGCTTTAACTTTCGCTAATTGTGCTTTTAACATAGCGGAATACTTCCTTCATTTGGATTAACTAATTGAATAGGCTGGATGCCTTGTTTTTTTTCTGTCACATCGCTGACAGGAGGGTTTTCTACTTTCGGGTTTTGCGGCTCGTCACCAATCGCGGTTTTTTCTTGCTGCTCGAAAGATTTAGAAATCGATTTAACTTCTGTGATGGATGCTTCTGCATTTGCTGGGATGGTTACAGCTGATAATTCAAACCACTCCCACTCTTTAAAATGCAGACCCCATGAACGCGGGATGTCTTCAACTGTGAGACCGCGAAAGCCAATAGATAGACCTTTAACCAGCCCTGACTTAATGGACTGCCAAGCCTCATCAATGCGGTCTTTCAACTTGCCTTCTTCTTCGATCTTGGCGATCTGAACAGTCACCTCTATGCCTTTGTCTGTCACTACTGCTTCAGTGACTTCACCAATTGGCTGTGAATGCATGTGCTGCCAAAGGAAAGGAATAGGTAAAGCAAACTTGGCACCTTGTGGATCCACAATATCGTCGGCTCGATCCGGGCTTGGAGTTGAAGCAATTCCCTTAATAATTCGTTGCTCAGCATCAAACGACTTGACCTGTAGCAAGCTGTAAGCTTTTTTCATTGGATTCCCCAATAAAAAAGCCCGCTTAATGCGAGCTTTGGTTAAAAGATTTGGTTAGATAAAGAAGACGTTGTAATCTTTTTCGGCCTGTTCCGGATTCATTGACATCAAGGCCACCGCGTTAAACGTGGCAATCAATGGATCAATCTTCCCAACACCTGATTCCTGTTTGCTGATCATCATGCCGTTGCCTTTCACGACGGCACGCGCATTGCCTACACACCAAGTCATTAGCCCTTGTCCTGCATGGTAAAGATTACCTTCAGCAAGCTTCCGCTCGGTTGTTAAGATATAAGACATGAGCTTAAATCCCTGCTGGACCGCAATAAGCTTGTCTTCAGGAATGCCAGCATCAAGTAAGCCATCCAGTAGACCACCCAAGCCAAGAGGATCGAGTCCAACTTTATCGAGCTTTCCTGAGTCGAAGCATTTCTTTGCAATGGCGGCTAATTGGTCAATGTCATCACCAATACGCTCAACAATGGTCAGGCTGCCTTCTTTTTCATAATCGGCATACTTTGGCGCATTCTCTTTACGTCGCTCAACTGCAGTTTTATTGCACCAAGCATGATTCCAGAGCCACCATTTACGGCTTTTGTTATGCCGACCAAGTACAGCAAAGCCAAGCAAATCATCCAGGCCACCACCATCAATACCGCAGGTGATGACATCTGATTGCTCGATCAGTTTATCCAAGGTGAATTTTTTAGATTGCTGCAGCCAATATTCAGCACCAGCCCATCTGTTGGCGCGAAGGTTTAGGCCAATTGGTACGTTTAAGTGTTTTGCAAGAAAGTCACGCAGCGATTCTTCGCCAGCATCTTTAACCTTCTCAAACTCATTAATCAGGTAATCAAGATCAACCGATGCACCCAAGTTTGGATTGGTGACATAAAAGTTTTCAGGTTTTAAATGTTCATCCGCTTCAAGCATCCATTCTGGAAACTCGTAAATCAGCGGTAAGAACTGCGGATTGACCTTTACACCGTCCCGAATATCACGCGCATAATCTAGCAATTGCTTGAACACACCGCATGGCGTTTCATCTGACATGGTAGACAGATAAATCACACAACCTTCGGGTCGTGATGCAAGGCCACCCTTTGCTTCACGAAACATAGATTCAGCATTTGATCTTTTACCAAAGAGCCAAACTTCGTCAATTAGAATGATTGAAGCCTTTTTACCCGCAGCAGCGTTACTTTCCGCAGCAATCACTTTTAAGGTCGCATTCGTACCCAAATGGGTGACTGTTTTAGTGTGCTCAGACACATTGAACATTTCCTGAAGCTCAGGATCGGCTCGAATGAAGTCTCGAATTGGATTAAAACTATTATCTGCGACCTCTTTCGTGGGCGCTAACAGGATGAGCTCAGCCGACATACGATCATTTAAGATCAAGGCCACCATCATGATTCCAGCCGCAATCGTGGACTTAGTATTTTTCTTAGAGATCAGCAAGAAGAATTCGCGAATTAAACGCTTCTTCTGCACCGGATCGTAGGCACCAAAGATCGCCCGGACAAACTCAATCACCCAATCGAGTGTGACTTCACCCATTTTCGGGCTACCCATCACATCGACCAAGATTAATTCTTTAAAAATCCGCTCTGCTACATCCGCCACTTCTGGAAAAAGCGGTTCACATGGCATGAGTGACTTTTTAGCGACAATACGCTCCTCCCAATTGGGACACGCTGTGGACCAATCAGGTGTTTTTGTATTCATAAAATCAACTTCTCAACTGCGAACCAAGCGTTCCAAATTTCCCGCCTTGAGTGGCTTTTTTAGCTTCATCGGCTTTGGTTTCTTTCTTACCTTTTTCAGCAACCTTGCCGTGGAAATATGGAAGAGCTGCTTTTGCTGCATCCATTCGCATCTTCATATCTTCAACCGGATCAGTCCAAATCTCTTCTAAAAATTTGAGTGGGTCAGCACGACTGCCAGCAGTTTCAATGTCTTTTTTAGTGATGATTGGTCGTGGTTCTGGCTTGGAATCAACTTTAACTTCGGTGTTAATCTTAAGCCTTTCAATGTGTGCAATCACATCAGGGTCTTTGGCTAATCTCGATCCAGCTTGTGAAGCTGATTCAGGGCTGTACCCCGCGAAAATAGCGGCTTGCTTGTTATCAGCACCATCATGTTTAGATTGGGCAAATGCCTTCTTTTTTGCTGTTAAAGCCATGTGCCCTCCTTTAACATATTTGTGAAATGGGAAATTTTTTTGTAAATGAGATCGGGGGCGGTGTCCGCTGGCTTAGCCTTTTGAACTTTTTACCTCCCCCCCACCATCTTTAATTTTCCAAATACTTTTCAATTAATGCATCGATGTTTTGCGCACGCTCAATTAGTGCTTGCTTGGTATCGTTTGGGATTCGTGGATCAAACTGCATGCCTCGCATAAAGTTTGCAGTTGATTCAAGTTGTTCTAATAGTTCTTCATTACTCATAGCCTGCTTTCCTTCTGAGTCTTCTCTTTATGACACGGCGCACACAACGACTGAAGGTTGGCTTCATCATCTGTACCACCTTGAGCCACGTTCTTAATGTGATCCAACTCTAGATCCATAGTCACACGACCACAGCACTGGCATGTCCACTCATCACGTAAATGTATCTTCTGCTTCAGTCTGCGCCATGGTCTACCACCTCGACCACTGCCCCAATTCTTTTTAGGTTCAAGTCTTGGTTGCTGCGGTGTCATTGCCTGCAATTTGGTTTGGAGTCTTGGGAGTTTCATGAATCAAGGTACTCATGTTGGCTTGGCTCGTCCTCGTCGGGATTTAACTGAAGCAACAGCTCCTGTATCTGACTGCTCTGTGTCACCACTATCTGAATCAACTGACTGTTCTGTTGCAGCACTTGATTGTTCTGCTTTACGATCTCGGTTAGTAAGTCGAGAAATTGCTTTTGTGATAGATTCTTTTGAGTTGTCATACATTGCCTTTAGTTTTAGTCTGCGTTGTTCACAACCTTCACATGCCATAGTTATTCCCTCAAATACATCAAATCATCAGGTACAGTTAAATACACACCAAGCGTCACATTGGCGAATGCATGGACCTTGTCGCAAAACTCAGTGAATTGTTTTTTATTAAGCTTGCTAGACTTCACATGATCTTGAATAAACATCTTCACCACGCGATTGTATTTAGCTGTGTGAGTAAGCTTCTCTTGTCCATCAAGCAATCGCAACACATCACGATAACCCATCACAGCCTCGTAAGCTTCCGCTGCCGCCTCACTATCTCTTACACACATACGAGCTAAGAATTTCTTCTTCATCTCGTACTTAATTGTTTCAGGCTCATCACCTGTATGCTTAGCCAATTGACCAAACCACATATGCAATAAACGATTCTGCGCTTTACTGCGGTCATCTTGTTTCTGATCTATACGAACAACCAACGGCTTGCCATCACTTAACGCATTCGCATGGTGTTTATGCATGTAGGCAATGGCGCGACCTACTTCTTCAAATGACTTAATGACGAACGTTGCGGGTTCGAGTTTAAAAGTATTCTTCATCCCTTTTACCCATCATCAACTCAACCTTAACCAACCATTGTTCGAATAGCTTTTCACTTTCTTCGCGATTGCCTAGCTTGAACTGATCAAATTGACTGTGGCATGAATGACATAACGGTACTGTGAACTCGTCACTGGCTTTGATTGATCTACCCTTACCATGCTTAGCACTATTTGAATGTGCTGCTTGTGAGTCTGGGTTACCACAACGCACACACGGCAGCTTTCTGATTTCAGCGAGTCGTTTTGGACTTCTCATGAAGTAATTCTTCTATGCTTGCGATCTACTTACCAATCTTTCTCAACTCAGCACCACAGTCTTGACGAAATGCGTAGCTTGAATACAAATGGTTGTAGTTCATCAAGCGAGCTTGGTTTGCTTTAAGCAGCTCTAGATTTTTGGATGCCTCCACTCGATCAGCCATGATCACCCCACAATAAGAAAAGAAAAACCCCGCCAATAATGCATATTGAGCAGGGTCTTATTTGCCGTAATACGTTCGGCTATTTAAGGTTTCGATTAAAGTGTATTGTTTGT
>NZ_VOZS01000030.1:0-25320 GCF_013419675.1 Acinetobacter sp. YH12069
ATGAAATACGGTATTCTGATGTGACAAAACCTGAATCCTTTATAGTTGAAGTCTTTGTTAGCACTTACATTTTAACTATTTTGGACTCAGGTTTTTTATTTAAGTCAAACTATGGGACAGCAGTGGCTAAATGCCCCTTTTTTTATACTCGATTATTGATGATTAGCTACTTCGGCCTAGCCGCAGGTTTCAGCTTAATTTGCATACTTTCTTTGATTACTTCCATCACAGGATAACTGCGCGTTTCCTTGATGCCGGGTAGCTGCCAAAGCACCTGCCCTGAAATTTTTCTAAATTCTTCCATATTTGCACAGCGTATTTTCACTACAAAATCAAAACCACCGCTGATCATATGACATTCTACGATTTCTGGAATTTGACGCACTGCATCCGAAAAATCTTCCAATACATTGGGCGTGGTTTTATCTAGTAAAATCTCTACAAAAACCACAAATCCATTGTTGAGTAAGACCGGATTTAAACGTGCTTCATAGCCTAAAATAAAGCCCTCTTTCGATAATTTTTGCACACGTGCCAACGCCGCAGTGGGTGATAAATTCACCATTTCTGCAAGCTTAATATTGGACAATTTTCCGTCGTCTTGCAGCAGCTCTAAAATTCGAATATCTATACGGTCTAAGCTCAAATATGGGCTAGTCATCTGAATTTTTCTCTAAATATTATTAAAACTATAGTGAGTTATTCGCTAAATATTCTGTGATGATAAATTAAATAAAGGATCAAGCTCAAGATTTATTTGCTCGTCATAGAACTTTGACACGGAAAATTGAAACATGAATGGAAAAGTATTTGAAGTCACGGGAAGCGATGACTACATCATTGAATTTAAAGACAAGAATAGCTTTGAACAATCGATTAATACAGCATGGCGTCGTGCTGAAACTGAGTGCATTGAAAACTTATTAGCACACAGTGAAATCCCTTCCCCGATCAGCGATCAAATTCAACAATTGGCTTTTGACTTAGCCCATTCATTACGTGAACGTAAAAGCGGTACAGGTAAAGCAGGCATTGTACAAGGCTTGCTACAAGAGTTTTCATTGTCTTCTCAGGAAGGCATCGCGCTCATGTGTTTAGCTGAAGCGCTACTCCGTATTCCAGACAAAGCAACACGTGATTTACTGATCAAAGATAAAATCAACCAAGGTAACTGGAAAGATCATGTTGGCCAAAGTAGCCTCATGTTCGTAAATGCTGCTGCTTGGGGATTAATGCTGACGGGCAAACTGATGGAAACCCCTCAACAAAAAAGTCTGTCTAGCCTACTCACCGGTATTTTAGCACGCAGTGGACGTGGCATTATCCGTAAAGCTGTAGACGTGGCTATGCGTATGATGGGCGAACAGTTTGTTACAGGTGAAACCATCAATGAAGCGCTTAAACATGCAGAAGTATTAGAAGACAAAGGCTTCCGCTATTCATATGACATGTTAGGTGAAGCAGCATTAACTGAACCTGATGCAGAACGTTATTATCAAGACTATACCGATGCGATCCACGCGATTGGTCAAGCTTCTGAAGGAAAGGATGTTTATAACGGCGCAGGTATTTCGATCAAATTGTCTGCCCTACACCCACGCTACCAACGTTCACAGATCGACCGTGTGCATAATGAACTTTATGGCAAAGTGCTAGAACTTGCTGTATTAGCTAAGCATTACAATATTGGTTTAAACATTGATGCTGAAGAAACTGACCGTTTAGAAATTTCTTTGGAACTACTCGAACGCCTGTGTTTTGAGCCTAAATTAGCGGACTGGAAAGGTATTGGATTTGTGATTCAAGCCTACCAAAAACGCTGTTTCTATGTGGTCGACCATATTATTGACCTCGCTAAGCGTAGCCAAAAACGTTTAATGATCCGCTTAGTGAAAGGTGCATACTGGGACAGCGAAATTAAGAAAGCGCAAATTGAAGGTATGAGTGACTATCCTGTATTTACGCGCAAAGTTCATACCGACCTGTCTTATATTGCATGTGCTAAAAAGCTCTTGGCAGCACCTGAGCAAATTTATCCTCAGTTTGCAACACACAATGCGCAAACCGTAGCTACGATTTACCAACTAGCACAGCCAGAGCTTTACTATCCAGGCCAGTATGAATTTCAGTGCCTTCACGGCATGGGTGAACCCCTCTATGAACAAGTGGTGGGTTCGAAATCTGACAACAAACTGGGTGTGCCATGTCGTATTTATGCACCGGTGGGTAACCATGAAACCTTATTGGCCTATTTGGTTCGACGTTTACTGGAAAATGGTGCGAATACCTCTTTCGTCAACCGTATTGCAGATAAAAATTTAAAAATTGAAGATTTAATTGAAAATCCAAGACAGACGATATTAGCGACGGCTGAAAAAGAAGGTATCACTGGAGCTAAGCATCCTTCTATCCCATTTCCGCAAGATTTGTATGGCACAGAACGTCGCAACTCAAAAGGACTCGATTTAGCCAATGATCGCGACTTATCTCAGCTCAATACCACGGCAGTACAGCATGCACATACCCAGTGGCATGCTAGTGCAATGGGCGCTAATTTAGAAGAAATTCATACTGCAAGTATCAACATTACAAACCCTGCAAACCGTAGTGATGTGGTCGGCAGTGTCAGTGAAGCTAGTCTAGAGCAAGCGGAAATCGCTCTCAATAATGCTGTAAATGCCCAAGCTTCATGGAAAACTTTAGACAAAGATCAGCGTGCAGCATGCTTAAATCGTGCGGCAGATTTGATGGAAGCACAATTGCAATCTCTCATGGTGTTGTTGTCACGTGAAAGTGGTAAAACTTATGCCAATGCTATTGCTGAAGTCCGTGAAGCTGTAGATTTCCTACGTTATTATGCAGCTCAAATGATTGATCTAGCAGAAAATACGCAAATTGAACCTCTTGGCACTGTGCTGTGCATTAGCCCATGGAACTTCCCGCTTGCTATTTTCACAGGTCAAATTGCTGCAGCCTTGGTTGCAGGTAATACCGTGATTGCCAAGCCTGCTGAACAAACGCCACTGATTGCTGCTCAAGCTGTACATATTTTATGGGAAGCAGGTGTTCCCTTCGATGTATTGCAACTCCTTCCTGGCCGTGGCGAAACCATTGGTGCCAAACTCAGCGCGGACTCACGTGTCCAAGGCATCATGTTTACTGGCTCAACGGAAGTCGCACGTATCTTGCAAAAAACCGTGGCACAGCGCTTAAACCAATTTGGCGAAAGCGTGGTATTGATTGCTGAAACTGGCGGTCAAAATGCCATGATTGTTGACTCATCAGCATTGACAGAACAAGTGGTATTGGATGTCGTTAACTCTGCCTATGACAGTGCAGGTCAACGCTGTTCTGCCCTACGTATTCTCTGTGTACAAGAAGATAATGTGGACGTTGTCCGTACCATGTTACAAGGTGCGATGAAGCAACTTCGTGTCGGAAATCCCGCACTATTAGCAACTGACATTGGCCCAGTGATCGACCTTGAAGCACAGCAAAATATTGAAAAACATATTGAGAAGATGCGTAGCAAAGGCTATCCAGTACATCAAATCATGTTTAATGCTGATAGCAATGCCTTAAGTACGGGAACCTTCGTTGCACCAACTTTGATTGAACTGCCAAATTTAAATGATTTAGAACGCGAAGTTTTTGGGCCAGTATTGCATTTAATCACCTACAAATATGGTGAGATTGAAAACCTATTAACACAAATTAATGCCAAAGGTTATGGTTTAACCATGGGCTTGCATACACGTATTGATGACACGATTCAAAAAGTTATCGGTCATGCAGAAGTCGGTAACCTGTACATTAACCGTAATATTGTAGGTGCTGTGGTTGGTGTACAACCCTTTGGCGGCGAAGGCTTATCAGGTACAGGTCCAAAAGCGGGCGGTCCTTTATATCTCTACCGTTTAATGCATCAAGTGTCTGTGAAAAAACTGGCTACACCTTATGCGGCTCAGGCAGAAACGCAAGCTACACACTTCCCTGCATATGAAGCTTTTAACACTTGGGCGAAGCAGCATTTTTCAGGCATTGCGATTCAAGCACCGCAGGCCATAGCCGCTGGACAAAGTTTTGAGCTACAAGGCCCAACCGGTGAAAACAACCAATATGCCATTTTGGCACGTAAAGGTGTACTTTCACTAGCCAATAATGATGCAGATCAACTGAATCAAATTGCTGCGATTTTATCGGTGGGTAGTCAACCCGTGGTACTTGCAGACAATACTTTTGTGTTAAAACACTTAAATAGCATGCCGAAAATCCTCGTGGACCAATTTAAAGTGATCACGGATATTTATCATGGCAATTTTGATGCGGTTTTACACCATGGTGAACAAACTGAGTTATTAAAAATTCAACAAGTCATCGCGTCTCGTGAAGGTGCAATTATTGGCATTACGCATTTAGCTTCAGGCCAATATGACATCCCTGTAGAACGTTTCGTGATTGAGCGTGCAATTAGTGTCAATACTGCAGCGGCTGGTGGTAATGCCAGCTTAATGACGATGAATTAAACATTCAAATGAACTCCAACTAATCAGTTCCTCACTTAGCTCAATCTTTATGAATGTTCCATAAAGATTGAGCATTTTTTTTAACTTTCCCCTAGATGAATGAACTAATTTAAAGATTCAGACTCATTTTCTCGACAGATAAATACAGCCAAAAGTGGAATTAATTTAGTCTTATAAGGTGAATTTTGCTAACATGACTTTTTTTAATATGTTTGCGATTTTTTACTGCATATGACTTCAACTTATCAGCAACAACTTGATGCCAAAGTTGCCCGCATTACGGCTCAATTTTCAGAATACAACCCTCCCTCTTTAGAAGTTTTTCCTTCTGCTGAACAAAACTTTCGTATGCGAGCGGAATTCCGAATTTGGCATACTGAAAATGATATGTTCTATGCAATGTTTGAACGCAATGCAGACAATGAAAAACAAGTTGTAGAAATTAAAGATTTCCCGATTGCAGATAAAAGCATTAATGATTTAATGCCCGTATTATTAAATGAACTCAAGGCACAAGAGATCTTATCTAGCCGATTATTTGAGGTTCATTTCTTAGCAACGCTGAAAGGTGAAATGCTGGTTTCATTGGTTTACCGCTGCCCACTCAATGCTGAATGGGAAGTTGCTGCCAAAGCCCTATCTGAAAAACTCAATATCAAGATTTATGGTCGTAGTCGTGGTCAGCGCGTGATTTTGACTGATGACTATGTGGTTGAAGAACTCCAAGTGTTTGACCGTAAATATCAGTACAAACAAATCGAAAGTAGCTTCACGCAGCCCAATGCCGGCGTATGTCAAAAAATGCTGGAATGGGCGTGTCAGGTTGCGGATCACTCAGACCAAGACTTACTTGAGCTCTACTGTGGTAATGGTAATTTTACGCTGCCTCTTTCAACACGCTTTAATCGCGTTTTGGCAACAGAATTAGCCAAGTCTTCAGTTTATGCCGCGCAGTGGAATATTGAGCAAAATGGCATTGATAATATCCAAGTGGCTCGTCTATCAGCTGAAGAGTTTACCCAAGCCTACAATGCTGAACGTACATTCCGCCGCCTTGAAGAAGCTGAAATTGAAATTACGAGCTATAACTTCAATACAGTATTTGTCGATCCACCGCGTGCAGGTATCGATGATGAAACACTAAAACTGTTGCAACGTTTTGAACGCATTATCTATATTTCATGCAACCCAGATACTTTGCATGACAATCTCAAACTACTTTCACAAACGCATAAAATCAGCAAATTTGCCTTATTTGATCAGTTCCCTTATACACACCATGTAGAGTCTGGCGTGTTTCTTGAGAAGATTTAAACAAATTATTTCAAGTCATGTTGCTGTCATAAAAGGAGCTTTCTAAAAGCTCCTTTTTTATATTCTAAAAAAGCTTTATTTTCTCGTCACATGCATATTTATGAACAGCTTTAAGAACAAATAAGTTAAAGATTTTAAAAGTCTAATCGAAAAAATGATGATTCAAGTGGCTAAAATTTCACTTTAGTAGTCTTGCTTTATTTATTGGATTGGTTATATTTCGTCCTATGTTAGGTCGCAAATGAAGGCTCTATGAGTTTTTGGCATAAGTTGTTCGCTAATGAACAGCAAAACGGGCATAAGAATCAAATTGCCTGTGTTGAAAATGATTGCTCTTGTAAAACCAATGAACAGCTTATTGCTGCTCTTACAAAGGCAACGGATGAAGATGTTATCCTCGGTATTAAAAAAGTACTCGCTTCGCGCGGTTATAGCCGTAAGGAATTAAATGAAATCCAGCATCTACCTCTACAGTAGAGTCTGAACATTCAATGTTCAAACAAGGCATTCTGTTTTACAGAGTGCCTTTTTCATTTTTAGTCTAATCAAAAGTATGCCGCTTATTTACAGATCAGGTTTGTGGATTGGCCACATCACTATTTACAGCTTTTATGCTATGCTCCAAGGCAAATCAGTAATGTCTATTTTTAAACACACGACAATAAAACCTAATATTGCATCAAATAAGAGGCAGATGACCTCTAAACAGCATTGATATAAAAATTAAAGGAATGAACATGAATAAATTAACAAGTTGCCTTATTGCCTGCTGCATACTTAGTCTAAGTGCTTGTAGCCAAATCCCCAAAGAATGCGAAGAATCTTGGGATAAGCTCGAAGCCCTATCGAAACAAATGGGCTTAAACGAAGAACAAATCAAAGAACAGAAAAAACAGTTTGAAGAAAGTATTAAAAAACAATCTAAAGAACAAGCCATTCAAATGTGCCAAACCCAAAGTACCTTTTTAGGTTTAGTCGGCAAATAAACAGTTGTTTCTATCAATCTAAACACTGTACAGATGAAGCCCGATTATTCGGGCTTTTATTGTTTGCATTGAGATCCTGTTGTATACGCTACAATTGGCCCTAAAGGTTTTAAACTCGAATCATGTCTATTCAACGCTTGGATATCTGCACTAGACACAGATCCATCTAAATACAAGGCATTGTTAATCGATAATTGCTGCTTAAAATATTGTGCAAATGCATAAAACGACACGCCTTCACGACTGATCACAAAATACAACTTGCCGTTTTTGATCCCCACACCATTGCGGATTTTCAATGAATCTGACTGTGGGATAAAGTTTGGATTGATTTTTCCATCTACCACCAGCATTGGACCTGACTGCGTTGCATAACGTGCCTTAAAATCTGTGGAAGCATATTTTTGTGTGGTTGATATCACCGCTTGCTTGCCATTCCATGCTAGAACACCATTCGGCTGAATTAAAAAATTACCAAAGCCTCGTGTTGCACGATTCAAGGCTTTTTTCTGCACTCCATTTTCAACGTATAGACCAACAGGTGCTAAGTCTGCATGATACATCCCGGCATTCATTGCGAAGTTCATCGTATTACACTTACGCGCTAATACCTGCTTTAGTCGCTGTAGGTCTCGATATGGCTGCTGCTGTGTATCATATAAATAGAGCTTTAGTTGACTCAGATCGGAAATTTCAACGATATCTACTGCAATGGGCTGACTGACACGTTTTGCTTGAATATTGGCATAGGAAATACTCGGTGAGAAAATCAGACCGAGCAGCATCATAAAGCGCATTTTTTTAAACATTGAGGTTAAATGAAGACCAAGCATGACCCTATCCATAGCGCGCATTAAAAATCGAACAAATTTTAGCTAAATCATCGCTAAAATAGTCGATTAATTCACAGATTAAAAGTAGACTAATCTTTAAAAATAATTCGGAATTAAAGTAGGACTGGTAAATTCATGCATGTGCAGAAAGATGGTTTTCCTCTTGGAACACATCTGATTGTTAAACACTTCGGTTATAGCCATCATGGCATATATGCCGGCCGCGGTAGAGTCATTCACTACTCGGGTTTTGCACACCTTTTCAAAAAACATCCGATTGAAATGACCTCTATCGAAAATTTCAGCCACGGCAAAAAAATCATCGTTCAGTCGTACAGCAATCCAAAGTTTAAAGGGCGTAAAGTGGTGCGTCGTATGCGCTCACGTATGCATGAAAACAACTATCATCTGATTATTAATAACTGTGAACACTTATGCACATGGGCCATTACTGGTGTTGAAAGTAGTCCTCAGGTGTTTCGTATGATGAACCGACTCACCACGATTGGTTATGTCAGTTCTCTGATGAGTTTTATGAGTAGCATGATGCTGACCGTGACCACTACTTGCTTTGCACTGGTGTTCTATATCAAAAAGAAACTGCGCGAAAAAGCCAAAATGCAGATGCCGGTTTATACCTATTTAAAGCGTGAAGAACATAAAAATCGTTAATCCACTACAGCATCGTTGAACTGTGGCTTTATCAAATTTCAGTAGATCAGCACATTGCTTAGAGATCCTGTGCCAATACACAAGCTTTTTATTTTAGCGTATCAGATGTAATGCTTAATCTTGGTCACTCTTCACATTGCTAAAAGTTCGCATTGCTAAAAGGTGGAAATTTATCTTCAACCAAATTGCTTTGCAGGCCATGTTCTAAATAAATTTTGGCTGCATCCAAAACCGTTGTAAAACCACCTGTACTATCAATAATAAAATCAATCAATGCCTGACCTTGCAGAGGAATCTTTGAATTTTTGATGCGAACATAGGTTTCCATCGGGCTAATTTGCTCAAAAATAAAATCGACCTGAGTTTTTGGTTCACCCCACTGTATTTGAATTAATTTGTTTTCCTTAATATTCAGCACGTCTACATCGGCGACTGCATTATATTTTTGCCAAGTCCATTGCACTGTTTTACCTTCTTCTAGATAGCCATTCGATGCACTAAACCAAAAATGCTGTGTTATTAAAGGATCAACAAAAGCATTAAATACGATATTGATGGACTTACGAATTAACATCTGGGTTTCAATCACGACACTCATCAGCATTCCTTCATATTATAATTTTATTCAGTGATAGCACAGAGAACTGATCATTGCCTACCACTGAATTGTTATTGCCCTATTATGCTGTATGTTCTGTAATAAATGCTGATGTCACTAGCGTGGGATTCTTCTCTGTAAATTGCCCATTCCAATAGGGATAGTATGTATAAGGTGGATACACTGCACTGACTGCGTCTAATCGGGCTAACTGCTCTACGCTTAACGACCAATCTTTCGCCGCAAGGTTATCCAACAGTTGCTGTTCATTACGTGCGCCTATCAAAATACTAGACACAGTCGGTCTGGTTTTCAGCCAATTCAATGCAATCTGCGGGATAGAGTGCTCTGTTTCCATGGCAATTTCTTGCATTACATCTAACACTGCAAATAACTTTTCATGTCGAACTGGCGGTGCGAATTGTGCTGTTTCATGCAGCCGACTTTGCTTTGGAATCGCGTGCTCACGATCAAATTTTCCTGTTAATCTCCCCCAGCCCAGCGGACTCCAAACCACTGCACCAATGTGTTGATCATGCTGCGCAGGCATCAACTCCCATTCATAGTCACGTCCAATCAAAGAATAATAGACTTGATGCACACTTAGCTTTTCATAGCCATGCTGTTGGGCAATCGACTATGCTTTCATGAGTTGCCAGCCTGAAAAATTCGATGCACCGATATAGCGAACTTTTCCACTACCTACCAAGTCATCTAAACTGCGCATCAGCTGCTCAAGTGGCGTCGTGCTATCAAACTGATGCAGTTGCAGCACATCAATATAATCCGTGCCTAAACGCTTTAAACTCGCCTCCACGGCTTGAATTATATAGCTTCTAGAATACCCACTTTGCTGGAAATAATCACCTCTTGGCGTTTTGATTGAAGTAATCCACCGAGCATCTGCTCTGAGGCACCATTTGAATAAGCATCTGCAGTGTCGAAATAATTCACGCCTTGATCAATACACAGATCAATCATACGTTGGGCATCATTTAAACTCGATTGCCCCCATGCAGAGAAAATTGGGCCTTGCCCGCCAAATGTACCTGTACCAAAGCCGAACTCTGAAACTTGTAAGCCAGATTGCCCTAGATTGTGATAGTTCATGGTGATTTCCTGTGTTTAATTTACACACAGAATAGGCACAGATATTTATCAGAAAAACCCTGAATATCGAGAAAGACTTTCTTGATTATATTGATAATGCTAACTGAAGATTTCGACTTATTCACACGAATGGCGGCACTGGGTTCAATCAGTCAAGCTGCCAAAGAAGCCAATCTCTCTGTTTCTGTCGCTAGTAGCCGTCTACACAGACTTGAACAAAGTTTAGGGCTGCGCTTATTTCATCGCACTACACGGCAACTACATTTAACACAGGAGGGTGCTGTTTTATTGCAGCAAGGTTTTCCCTTACTCGAACAATTTAATTCTCTGCTAGGCCAATTTCAGCCTGAACCACAACAACTTAGTGGGGTATTAAAAATCACCTGTTCAGAAGTTTTTGAAAATCGTATCTTAGGGCCAGTATTTGCAGCCTTTGCCAATCTACACCCAAGATTGACTTTAGATATTGAACAGACCGATCAAAATTTAGATTTGGTCTCCGCAGGTATCGACGTTGCGATACGTATTGGACAGCTAGAAGACTCATCGCTGATTGCTAAACCACTCAGCTTAAACCGTCGTATTTTGTGTGCCTCGCCTAGCTATATCAAACAACATGGCGAACCTCGCTCTCTAGAAGAGCTCTCTATGCTCCAATGCATTTTGCAGAAATACCCAAAGGGCGTTTCGCAGCATTGGACATTTTTCCAAGATCAACACAGCATAAAAATACCTGTTTCAGGGCAATTTCATATCAACTCAGGTGAAGGCGTACGCCAAGCAGCACTTGCAGGTTTAGGCATTTCGAACCACTCCATCTGGCATGTGGATGAAGATTTACAATCTGGCCAGCTCATCCAAGTTCTACCCAAGATCCCTGTTCAAAGTACTGCAATCTATGTGGTAATTCCGCATCGACATTTTGTTCCGCCTAAAGTACAGGCTTTTATGCGACACTTGGACGATTATTTTCAGCATCAATATGCTTGGTACGTATCGCCGAATTTATCTGAAAATTAGGCCAAGAATTTATCTTAAATTACTGTTAAAAGTCTTAATCAGCGGCGGAAGTTCAACTTCTAAGCTGCTATACATTTCACGCTCAATGTTTCGTACAATCGAGTCCAGCGGTAAATCATTTTCCTGCAAGCCAAAAGGCTCTTCCAGTTCTGCACTTAACGCATCCAAACCTAAAAATAAATATGCAATCAAAGCCACAATGACAGGTGTCCATATCCCTAAACTGGCCTCTAGGCTAAATGGCAAAATCAGACAAAATGAATACACTGCGCGATGTAAAAGCACCGAATAGGAAAATGGTAATGGCGTGGTCATAATACGGTCACAGCCTGCATGGATATCACCCATCGCTACAGTATGACGTGTGAGCGTGCTGTAAATAATGTCTGTAATCTGACCTTGTTTATAGGTTTTGACTAAATCTTTTTGAATAATTTCAAGTAAATACTGTGGTGCGTTGATATTGTTTCGGCATTGCTGCCATTGCTGATCCGTCAAAGCTGCACCATCTTTAAAATGTGCAATATCTTGTGATTCATAGCGTAAGCGATCACGTAACAAATTGCAAAACAGCATGATGCGGTACATCAACACGGTTCTTTGCTCATCTTCAAGTACATGACTATCCCGAATCATGTGGCGTGTATTGGCAATCAATGAGCCCCAAAGCTTGCGACCTTCCCACCAACGGTCATAACAGGCAGTATTTCGAAAGCTCAAAAAAATCGACAGAATTACCCCAAAGATGGTAAACCCGATGGCTGGAACTTCGGGCGTATTCAGGTAATGTGCAGCGCTAAGATACACCAAAATCGCCGACAAACTCACGACGACAGCCAACGCAGGCATGACTTTTGGGAGTATCGTGCCATGCCATGCAAATAAAAGTTTAAAGCTATTATTTTTATTTCGAATGATCACTTATTTCCCCTCTGTACTGCCTTAATGAACCATCTCAAGCATGAAAAAAGCCCAACCGAAGTTGAGCTTAATCTTAACCTACTTGATCTTAACCAATTGGGGATTCAAAGATGAATCCCTTTAAAAACTAAGATTTTATTTACCCGGTTTAAAACTGTCTTTCAAATCTAAGATGCGGTTAAACACTGGTTTTTCAGCTGTATGATCAAACTGATCTGCAACAAAGTAACCTTCACGTTCAAATTGGAAACGATCTTCAGGTTTTGCTTCTGCCAATGCAGGCTCAATGACCGCTTGAACCACTTTAAGTGATTCTGGATTTAAGTTTGCAAGGAAGTCATCACCCACTTCAGGGTCTGATTCAGTGAATAAACGGTCGTAGATACGAACTTCCGCAGCAATACCCTTGCTTGCAGAAACCCAATGTACAACGCCCTTCACCTTACGGCCTTCGGGGTTTTTACCTAAAGTTTCAGGGTCAATTGAACATTTCAATTCAACCACTTCACCGTTCTCGTCTTTAATCACTTCATCGCACTTAATCACATACGCATGACGTAAACGCACTTCACCGCCCGGAATCAGACGTTTAAAGCCTTTAGGTGCAACTTCTTCAAAGTCTTTACGATCAATGTAAATGTCTTGAGTTAACGGAATGATACGGTCACCCATGTCTACGTTTGGATGACGTGCATGCACCAAATCCATCGCTTCAGGCAAGTTAGTTAAAGTCACTTTGAGTGGATTCAACACAGCCATGCCACGCGAAGCAGTATTTTCTAAAGACTGACGGATGCAGTATTCAAGCATTGCAACATCTACGATACTGCCATCAACTTTCGTTACACCTACACGTTTGCAGAAGTCACGTAGACCTTCTGGAGTAAAGCCACGACGGCGCATACCCACAACGGTCGGCATACGTGGGTCATCCCAACCATTCACAAATCCACCTTCAACCAATTTACGTAATTTACGTTTAGAGGTAATGGTGTAATCCACATTTAGACGGCTTGATTCGTACTGACGTGGTACAGATGGGGATTTAACTTTCTCTACAACCCAGTCATAGAACGGACGATGATCAACAAACTCTAGTGTACACAGTGAATGCGTAACTCCTTCAATGGCATCTGATAATGGATGCGCATAGTCGTACATTGGGTACATTTTCCATTTATCACCAGTTTGGTGATGTTCAGAATGCAAAATACGATACAAAATAGGATCACGCATATGAATGTTAGGTGAAGTCATGTCAATTTTGGCACGTAGTACTGCCTGACCTTCTCCCAACTCACCATTACGCATTTGTTCAAAACGCGCTAAGTTTTCTTCTACGCTAGCATCACGTTGCGGCGAATTTTTACCCGGCTCCACAAAATTACCGCGGTTTAGTTTGATTTCTTCAGGGCTTTGCAAATCCACATAGGCATCACCTTGTTCAATCAATTGAACTGCCCAAGTGTAAAGCTGATCAAAATAGCTCGATGCATAACGTGGCTCGCCGTTCCACTCAAAACCTAGCCATTTCACGTCATTTGCAATACCGTCTACATACTCTTGTTCTTCGGCATCTGGGTTTGTATCGTCAAAACGGAGGTTACATAGACCCGCGAATTCTTGAGCAATACCAAAGTTCAGACAAATAGCTTTTACATGACCAATATGTAGGTAGCCATTTGGCTCAGGTGGAAAACGTGTTACAACTTGTTCTGTACGACCTGCTGATAAATCATCGGTAATGACCTGACGTACAAAATCTAAGCCTGGCTGTTGTTCCTGCTGCGCAGCTTCGACAGGGGCATTGTTCTTGGTTGTCGGATTGTTAGGCAGGGATGAAACAACATCGTTTGGCTTCATGGTAATAAAATCACTTCTATAAAGATAAAATTAGGATAATTAAAACGCTTTTCTTCATTTTTAACAAAGAAAGTAACGTTTTTACTTGCCTTGTAGTTTACAGTTTGCTTATGCTTCTCACAACCAAAAAACCCATGGCTTTCATGTCCATGTACAGGAGATTACACAATGAGTTTTCCTCAAGTCGAATTAAACACCAATAAAGGTCGTATTGTTCTTGAGCTTAACACTGAAAAAGCACCTAAAACTGCTGAAAACTTCTTACAGTATGTTCGCGATGGTTTCTATGACGGCGTGATTTTCCACCGTGTTATTGATGGTTTCATGATCCAAGGCGGCGGCATGGATGAAAACTTCAAAGAAAAAACAACTCGTGATTCTATTGAAAACGAAGCTGACAACGGTTTAAGCAATGATGTTGGTACGATCGCTATGGCACGTACTCAAGCACCTCACTCTGCTTCAGCTCAATTCTTCATTAACGTGAAAAACAACTCTTTCCTTAACCACACTGGTAAAACAGCGCAAGGTTGGGGCTATGCAGTATTCGGTAAAGTAACTGAAGGTCTTGACGTTGTTGACGCAATCAAAAGCGTTCGCACTGGTAACCGTGGCTACCACGCAGACGTTCCTCTAGAGAACGTTGTAATTGAATCAGCTAAAATCATTTCTGAATAAGAATCCCTCCTAACCTCCCTTTATAAAAGGGAGGAAAAGTCCCTCTTTTTTAAAGAGGGATTTAGGGAGATTCAAAGGAAAAGATTCGTGACCTATCTGTTTATCGCTGATTTACATTTGTCACCTGAACACCCTCGACTCGTTCGGGGGTTTTTAGCTTTGTTAGAACAATACAAAACTCAACATACCCAGCTGTATATTTTAGGTGATTGGTTTAATGCGTGGATTGGTGATGACTTCACTGCCCCTTGGTTAGATGAAATCATTGCAGCGCTAAAAGATTTTACTGCTTTGGGAAATCAAATTTATTTCCAAGTAGGTAATCGTGATTTTGCATTGGGTCAAAAGTTTTTAGATAAATTTCACGGTCAATTATTACAAGACGTGGATTATCTCCACATTGGCAACTATAAAATTCGTCTCGAACATGGTGATTTACTTTGCACCGATGATGTGTCTTACCAAAAGTTTCGTAAAGTGATTCGTAATCCTTTCCTTTTAGGTTTCTTAAAGAGCTTACCGCTTAGCTTTCGACAAAAAATCGCCAATGGCTTCCGCAAAAAAAGTACAGAAACCAAGCAAGTTAAATCCTATGACATTATGGATGTAAATGCCGAAGCTGTAGAAAAGGCTTTAGAGCAAGCCGATCTACTGATTCATGGACATACCCACCGCCCCCAAATACATGATGTGCACGGCAAATCACGTATCGTTTTAGGGGACTGGCGTGCAGAACAAGCTCAAATATTAGAGATGGGTGAAAGCCCATCTGTGAGTGATTTAAAATTAAAAATATGGTCTTACTAGTCCATAGCTTTCTAATCGTTAGACTTTAGAAAAACTTACCATCATATCTGATTAATGTACGTATCCAGACCATGCAAACGTAGACTTTTAATTAAGCAAAAAAAAAACAGCAGATGATCTGCTGTTTTTTGCTTTTAGGCTAAGCGATATAGCTGGTTTGGGCCAGTATAGAAGCTTTTTCCATCTAGATTCAGGTTAAAGGTTTCGCCTGTTTCTAATTCAATCATTTGCCCAACATCAACCCAAATTAAACCAGCATTGGTATTTTGTTGACGTTTTAAAGGCACCAATTTCACATTAATTTCATCGCCATTTACGGCTTTGGCAGTTTGCCAAGTATTTAAAATATTCAAAAGATTTACTCAACATGTGAGCTTTTTGTGACAGAACAAAGAGATTAATCAATCGGGTTTGGAATAATAATTCTGTAGTTACAAAGATATGATTCAAGTCAGAAGCTTGAATACAGATAAATCACAATCAGCTAAATAAAAAAGATAAGCAGGAACATTACCCGCTTCGAGTTAAGCAGAAGTATACAATATTGCGCTTTGATTAGCAAAAGTAGAACTTATACATACTCTATGTCACTACTTTTGCTAAAATTTTTGAATTAATTTTTTTAACCAACGAGTAAATTAACTACCTAGATATTCAATAATATAACGAGGGTTGTACCGCTTAGTAACCACCTTCTGATTTCGTCACTGGGGTATCAGTTTTGTACTTCGATAAAAGCTCACGTAACGAATTCATGAGCACACTGGTATCGACACCCACAGCAACAAATTCTGTGCCTAACTCAATATACTTCTGAGTCACTTCATGTTGTGTTGACAAAATACCCGCGGCTTTACCCGCCTTACGTATACGCTGAATCGCATCAATCACGGTTTTTTGTACTTCAGGATGGTTCGGATTCCCCTGATAACCCATAGTCGCCGACAAATCCACGGCACCAATAAATACTCCATCGATGCCTTCAATTTTCAGTATTTCTTCTAAGTTTTTAATCCCCTCAACCGACTCAATCTGAATCAGTAAACAGATATTTTCATGTGCAGTTGCATAGTAGTCTGGAATACTGTTCCAACGTGTTGCACGTGCTAATGCTGCACCTACTCCACGAATACCTTCAGGTGGATAACGTACGGCTTTAACCATAAGTTGAGCTTGTTCAACAGTTTCGACCATAGGAATCAGCAAGGTTTGCGCACCGATATCCAACAATTGTTTGATCAATTGCACACTACCAATTGGAGGTCGAACTACGGCTTGCGAAGGATATGCTGCAATACTTTGCAATTGCGACAATGTCGTCCGTAAGTCACTTGGTGCATGCTCGCCATCAATTAGCAACCAGTCATAACCTGCATTTGCAGCTATTTCAGTCCCATAAGCATCGGCTAATCCGACCCATAAACCAATCTGCTGTTCGGTTTTTAATTTTTTCTTGAAATGATTGGTGTAATCCATCGCTACTGTCTCATGCTTAAACTATGATTAACTACAATTAATTAGACGCCTTTTGGCAAAAACTACCAATAGCATTTATCTATCTTATGATTTTATATAACTCTAATTCGCACTTCATACAGCTTAAATCTGTTAATTTTTAGCCATTGAGTACAGCATATACGACTAAGATCTATCCTTGGAAAATTTTCTCCTTAGACCATTCGGCCGTTTATCCGCTAAACTACAGCAAACTATATCTGGAGATATTCGATGGATCTGTTAAACGTATCAAAACAACGCTATACCACGAAAGCTTATGATCCTGCTAAAAAAATTCCGCAGGAACAATTTGAGCGTTTATTACAAATACTCCGTTTAGCACCATCTTCTATTAATATTCAGCCTTGGCATTTTTTTATTGCAGATCATGATGCAGCCAAACAACGCATTGCTAAAGCCTTAGTAGGAAAATATGCCTACAATGCCCCAAAAGTTTTAGATTCATCACATACGATTTTATTCTGTACTAAAGCAGACATCACTGCAGAGCATTTAGATAATCTTTTAAATCAGGATGATCGTAGTGGTCGCTTTAAAGATGACAAAGCCAAACAAGGTCAAAAAGACAGCCGTATAGGTTATGTCGATTATTATCGTAATGTAAAAGGTGATATTCAACGTTGGGCTGAAAACCAAACATTTATTGCTTTAGGTCAAATGCTTTTGGCAGCAGGCATTGAAGGTGTGGATGCAACACCGATTGGTGGATTTGACGAAGCGATCATCTCTGAAGAATTGGGCTTAGTTGAACAAAACTTGATTCCTTCTGTACTGATGACTTTAGGCTATCGTAGCGAAAATGATTTCAATGCGAAATTACCTAAATCACGTCTGAATGCTGAAGAAATTTTTACACATCTTTAAGCTTTCAATAAAACCGACGAAAGGGGCAATTTTGCCTCTTTTTTGTCATTTCGGGACTTATTATTTAAACAATTATCGAGTATATTCTGCTCAAAATATACTCAGGTCTCTCCCTATGCCTACAGCTATAAAATTACCCATGAAATTTCATTGCGAAGCGTGCAATACGGTTTATTTACAAAAATATGCGGGCGATATGCTCCATAGCTATCCAAACTGCCCAAACTGTAAACAACCGGGTCAGTTACAAGGCACGATTGAAACTCAAGATTTCCTAAAACACCCCGTTGCAGTGGGTAAATGTTATTTTGAAAACACCTTACAACGTTTTCAACAACTCACACGTTAACTAAGCATCTAAAACTAAAAGCCCTCAAATCGAGGGCTTTTTTAATAACGACATATTTAGCAACAATGTGAAAATATAATATTTATAAATTGGTCTGAACTTTGCTGAATAATTTGAATCAGAACAACAAATCAAGCAGAGGTGGGACATGTCATATTTACTACAAATGCCGATGAAGTTTGAATGCGGTCATTGCCATCAAATGTATCTGCATACTTATCAATATACTGATCATCACTGCCCTGAGTGTCCAACCTGTCGAGATCAAGGACTGCTCATGGGCGTGGCTGAGTGGGATGATTTGCTACAACACCCGATCGTTTTTGCTAAAAATTATCTTAGACAGACATGGCATATGCTAAGCAAACCACACTCATGATCCCTGCAATCAAACCAAATACGGTTGCGACTCTCAATTTTTCTTTAAAGATGATGAGGCCCGCAACCACACCTAAAACCACGACCAAAATATTCATTCCAGCAAACACGATTGCAGGTGTGTCTTTAAGCAACATGTGGGCTTTCACATACAGTGCGATATTAGCAAAGTTTAAGAGACCTAAGCCCAATCCAGCGAGGATATTTTTGGTCTGCCCCAAACTGCCGTGTTGTACGATGTTATAAATACTCGAAAGTATAAATGCACAAATAAACACCAGATTTAAAGTCACTGCAAACTGCATGCCCAAACCTGAAGCAAATTTTAATAACACATCAATCAGTGCATAGCCTGCCCAAACGCTTAATAAAAATAAAATCCCCTGCTTTCCATCAATGTTTCCCTTACGCTGTGAAAATAAAATCAGTAATACCGCAAGTACACCAAGTGCAATACCAAGGAGCTTAATGGCATTAAAATATTCGCTAAAAATAAAATATGCTGCGCTAAGAGAAAGCACAACAGACAAACGCTGAGCCAATTCGGTTTTTAAAATACCCGCTGTTTGCAGTGAGCGTGCTAAGCAATAAAAAATCGTCGGCAGTAATACACCCAAAGCCGCAATTAAAACCCACGGCGTTTTATTAATCGAAATATGCGCTAGATCCGGCTTAAACCATAGAAAACATAAAATACTCGCTGATGCATAATTCCATGTGATCATTTGTGCAGGGTTAAAACCCCGATCACGACATAGTTTTAGAATTACTGAAACGAGAACACTGCAAATCGCGGCAGCAAAGATCAATTCCATGACACGCTCTTATTCTTGAGTTGTATTTAAAGCAATTTTTCTAAGTTCAAATCAAAGAAAAGCCCACTTAATTGTGGGCTTTTCCTCAAAAATAATCTATCTCAAGACAAATTATTTATAGTGACTCACCATTTTCTCTAAAGAAATTGGACGAATCTTGTCAGCATTACCCGCTGTACCAAAAGCTTCATAACGATCGATACAAATTTGTTTCATTGCATCAACAGTTGCAGAGAAGAATTTACGTGGGTCAAATTCAGCTGGTTTTTCAGCCATCATACGGCGCATAGCACCTGTAGATGCAAGACGTAAGTCAGTATCGATGTTAATTTTACGAACACCGTGTTTGATTGCGTCTACAAGTTGGTCTACTGGAACACCATAAGTTTCGCCGATGTTACCACCGAATTCATTAATTACAGCTAACCATTCTTGTGGCACAGAGCTTGAACCGTGCATTACAAGATGCGTATTTGGTAACGCAGCATGAATTTCTTTAATACGGTCAATCGCTAAGATGTCACCTGTAGGTGGGCGAGTAAATTTGTACGCACCGTGTGAAGTACCCACTGCAATTGCAAGTGCGTCAACATTGGTATCAGCTACAAATGAACGCGCTTCTTCAACTGAAGTTAAAAGCTGAGAATGATCAAGTACGCCTTCAGCGCCTACACCATCTTCTTCACCAGCCATACCAGTTTCAAGGCTACCTAAACAACCGATTTCGCCTTCTACTGAAACGCCACACGCATGTGCCATTTGAACAGTACGACGAGTCACGTCTACGTTGTATTCGTATGAAGTTGGCGTTTTACCGTCTTCACCTAAAGAACCGTCCATCATCACTGATGAGAAGCCAAGTTGAATAGAACGTTGACATACATCAGGGCTAGTACCATGGTCTTGGTGCATAACCACAGGAATATGTGGCCATTCTTCGATTGCTGCCAAAATCAAATGACGCAAGAACGGAGCGCCTGCATACTTACGTGCACCTGCAGATGCTTGTACGATTACAGGTGAATTTGTTGCATCTGCTGCAAGCATAATTGCACGCATTTGTTCTAAGTTGTTTACGTTGAATGCTGGTACGCCGTAAGCATGTTCGCCGGCGTGATCCAAGAGCTGGCGCAATGAAATAAGAGCCATAATATCCTCCCAGGTAATGCCGCATATTCTACATGCTCAATCATTTCAATTCAGCAACAAATAACACTATTTAAAAAAAAATCCCTGCATTTGCAGGGACTTTTTAAATAAAGACAACAATCTTAGTGAGCTGCTGCTGCTGAAGCGGCTGTTTCAGCGTCAGCTGTTGCTTCGTCTGCAGGTGCATTTGCAATTTCAGCAGGAACATCTTGGTTCTTTTCATCCAATACTGGCTTATCAAGTTCATCAATGGCTTTTTGTTGTTCTGGCGTTGTTTGAGCATTATCTACGGCAACAGCAGATGCTTCTGATTCCGTTGGTGCAGACTCTTTTTTAGCACAAGCTGTCAAAGTTAATGGTGCGATTAAAAGTACAGCAAGTGCAAGTTTTAAGTTCATCGTTGTTTCCTACTACTGCGAATTAGGTGTTGCGATGAATTTTATTGCAGAAATATTGCACTTTGATGACGGCAAAATGAATAGACCATAAAAAAAGGCTGACCGAAGCCAACCTTTTTTAATACTGTATTATCTTATTGATAATGCTTCATTAAGCACGTTCGATAAGCGCTGCTACAGCAGGAAGAGTTTTACCTTCAACGAATTCAAGGAAAGCACCACCACCAGTCGAGATGTAACCAATATTGTCTGCAACTTCATATTTATCAATTGCAGCAAGCGTGTCACCACCACCCGCGATCGAGAAGCCTTGAGATTCTGCAATCGCTAAAGACAATGCTTTGGTGCCTTCGCCGAATTGATCAACTTCAAACACACCTACTGGACCATTCCATAGAATAGTTTTTGAAGTTTTCAAGATTTCTGCAAATGCTTTTGCAGTTTCAGGGCCCACATCCAAAATCATGTCGTTGTCTGTTACATCTTCAACTTTTTTCACGACAGCTTTAGCAGCAGCTAATGAGCCGAGGAAGTCTGCAAAATCAATTTCAGCAGCATCAGCAACAACAACATCTGTTGGGAGTGGTACAGATACTTTTGCAGCAATGGCTTTTGCTGTGTCGATCAGGTCATTTTCACAAAGTGATTTACCAACATTAAAGCCCGCAGCAGCTAAGAATGTATTGGCAATACCGCCACCCACGATCAATTGATCACAGATGTCAGATAGTGAAGTTAATACATCTAATTTAGTAGAAACTTTTGAGCCTGCAACAATCGCAACCATTGGTTTTGCAGGAGTTTTAAGTGCACGACCTAGCGCATCAAGCTCAGCAGCAAGTAAAGGACCTGCAGCAGCCACTTTTGCACAACGTGCTACGCCTTCAGTCGATGCTTCTGCACGGTGAGCCGTACCAAATGCATCCATAACGTAGACATCACAAAGTGCTGCATATTTAGCAGATAATTCAGGATTGTTTTTCTTTTCACCTACGTTGAAACGGCAGTTTTCAAGTAAAACCACTTGACCTGGCGCAACGTCAACACCATCCAAATAGTCAGTGATCAGTTGAACGTCTTGACCCAAAGCTTCTGTTAAATAAGCGGCTACAGGTGCTAGAGACTGTTCTGCTTTAGGCTCACCTTCAACAGGACGACCTAAGTGTGAATACACCATTACAGCAGCACCTTTTTCTACAGCTGCTTTAATTGTTGGCAACGCCGCACGTAACCGTGCATCGCTTGTAATCACGCCATTTTTAACTGGTACGTTAAGATCTTCACGGATCAGAACACGTTTACCCGCCAAATCTAGGTCAGTCATACGCTGAAAGTTCATGCATTACTCTCTTTTATTGATATCAAAACGCGACGATTTTAAATGATTATGCAGAAAAACGTTAGCTTCTTTTGCAGAAAAGCTATGTAGAGCCAAAGTTTTGTTATGATAGCGAAAAGCCTTATAAAGATTCAGCGCTTATGTCGATTCATCCAGACCCAAATATTAATCGTTTAAATGTTTTAGGCGAACCCTTGGCAAGCTGTTGTTTTGATCCGATTACCGGATATTTTAGAAATGGCTTTTGCCATACAGCAACAACAGACCTTGGTCAGCATACGATGTGTGCACAAATGACATCTGAATTTTTAAACTTTTCCCAAAAAGTTGGCAATGACCTAATCACACCTTTACCCGAAGTTGGTTTTCCAGGACTACAACCTGGTGACTTCTGGTGTATCTGTGTGACTCGCTGGGTGGAAGCGTATCAAGAAGGATTTGCCCCACCTATTAAAATACAAGCGTGTCACCAAGCGGCGCTGTCTTATGTACCGCTTGATGTACTTATGGAATATGCAGTGTAATGAGTACTCCCAAAATCATTTTGGCTTCTAGCAGCCAAACCCGTAAAGACCTGATGGACCGTTTACGGATTGATTACCACTCAATCGTACCAGATATAGACGAAACACCTCGCGGTGAAAACCACGCCGATGAGTTAGCGAAGCGGCTGGCATTTGAAAAAGCTTCAGCGATTGCAAACCAGCACCCAGACGCAATTGTGATTGGTTCTGACCAAGTCGCATGGCGCGAAGGCGCACCAGATATTTTTATTGGTAAACCGCTTTGCGATGAAAAAGCCGTTAAGCAGCTTCAAGCCAATTCAGACAAAATCGTTTATTTCAGTACTGCACTCAGTGTCCAACAAAAATCAACAGGTTTTGAACAAACCCTTGTCGAGCACTATAAAGTGAAGTTTCGCAAACTTAGCTTGCCTGAAATCGAACGATATGTTCAGGTTGAACAGCCGCTGCACTGCGCTGGCAGTTTTAAATGTGAAAGTTTAGGGATTAGCTTATTTGAAGAAATGATCGGGCAAGACCAAACTACACTCATGGGTATGCCGATGATTAAACTCTGCAATATTTTGCGTGAGCTTAAGATCTTAGTCCCATAATTTTAAAATCTTTATCTGTTACAGCATAATAAACAAATCATTAGCTCTTTATGGGCTAATGATTAAAAAGTCACTTACTTATTTATTACAACCAAGAACTGAAAACATGAAAACGTTTAATTTAATTTCATCTAGCCTCATTAGCATTAGCCTTCTATTTTGTTCGACAAACGGTCATACCAATACAGTGAATCAAACTGTGACCAACTCTCAGCAATACAACAAAAACTTAGTCAATGAGTGGGTTCAATATAAATTTATCTATGCTGAATTAGAACAACAAGGCGCTGCAATGCAGGAGCAAATCATTCAACAGCTGGGCGCTAAGACCAAAACCGGTGGTAGTAACACGCCAGAACAACAAATCAATAAACTGGTTGCTCTAGGCAAACAAAAATTTGAAAGCATTCAACCACAAACAGTTGAAGTGAAAAAACTTCTAAAACTACAAACCGAAAATGTTGAAATGATGGCAAAAGTCATGCCGAATCATTTCAAATTAATGTCTGACAAAGAAAATACTAAAATTGACACCAATGCACATTTTGAGCAATTCATGAAATTTTCAGCGACAACGGCTGCTGCCAATAGCTATGATTTGGAAGTTGAAAAATTAGTCATGCAATATCTCAAAGACAATCCTTTAAAATAGTCTCAAGTTAATCGCAATAATTTAATGAAATAGAGCCTTGCTAAAAACAGGAATCTCAAGGGACAATATATCCATTGAAATTGTATGTATTTAGCTATGGCTCATTCTCTTGACATCCTCGGCGGCATCAGCGCTGAACAATTCCTTGCCGAATATTGGCAAAAAAAACCATTATTGGTTCGTAATGCACTCCCTGAAATTGCCCAAATACTTGAACCGAAAGACGTTCTTGAATTGGCTTTAGAAGACAATGTCACTGCACGTCTCATCAAACAAAAAGATCGTGATCCTAACCAATGGACAGTGAAATCTTCTCCACTACTTAAAGCCGATTTTCAAAAAATGCCAAAACTGTGGACTTTATTGGTTCAAGCTGTCGATCATTATTCTTTTGACCTAGCCGAGCTTTGGAAGCAGTTTTCATTTATTCCGCAATGGCGTCGTGATGACATCATGGTGTCATATGCACAAAAAGGTGGCTCTGTCGGGCAACATTTTGATTTTTACGATGTATTCCTCGTACAAGGCTATGGTCACCGCCGTTGGCAATTAGGTCAGATGTGTGATGCAGATACTTCATTTGTCGAAGGTCAACCGCTTCGCTTACTGCCAGAAATGGACGTTCATTTTGATGAAGTGCTTGCTCCCGGCGACTTACTTTATGTGCCACCAGGCCTGTCACACTATGGCGTAGCTGAAGATGAGTGTCTGACGTATTCATTTGGCTTCCGCATGCCAAATGTCACTGAAATGATGGATCGAGTGACAGACAAATTCACAAACAATCCCCTACTTAAAAATCCATTAACTGATATTTTACGTGATCAAATCAGTGCGATCGGCCAAGTGACTGAAAATGAACTTGAGTATTTAAAAGAAAAGTTATTTGAACAATTGCAAAATTCAACCGTACTTGAAGATGCCATCATGAGCTTAATGTCAGAACCTAAATATCCTGACAATATTCCTGAAGCAGAAGAAATCGGCACTGGTGATTTAGAGGAAGCTCTAGATCAAGGCTATCAACTCATGTTAGAACCTGCTTCACGCTTACTTTACACAGAGCAAGATGGTGATATTTTGTTTTGGGCAAATGGCGAAGGAGTCTGTATCTCAGACGAATTTGCAGTGCATTTAAAAACCATTGCCGATGGCCAAAGTCTAGCGCTAGACGAATCTTTATATGATGCTGATATCTTAGAAGATATTGCCATGCTATTAAATGAATCTGTGCTGATGCTCGTCCCAACGGAAGCTGAATAAACTCAATAAAAAGGGAGCGTCATGCCACTGCTGTCCCATAGTTTGACTTAAATAAAAAACCTGAGTCCAAAATAGTTAAAATGTAAGTGCTAACAAAGACTTCAACTATAAAGGATTCAGGTTTTGTCACATCAGAATACCGTATTTCAT